>JAHJSN010000009.1 GCA_018830445.1 Alphaproteobacteria bacterium
CGAGCGCAATCTCGTCGAGCGGTTCTTCGGCAATCTCAAGCAATACCGGGCTCTCGCCACCCGTTACGACAAGCTCGCTAACACTTTCCTTGCGGCGGTGGCGCTGGTTTGCGTACTGTTCTGGCTCAACTGACGACAGGCCCTAGCAATGTGGTTGTCACGCATCGAGGTGAAGCGCGAGGACGGCCTTAGTTCCCTGGGACCGCTGCTCGTTCCGAATTCAGACGATGAACGCGTCAGCGTCGGTCATCGCATGATGTGGTCGATATTCCCTGACACGCCGAAGCCTTCCGGCAATGAGCCGCGACCGTTCCTTTGGCGCGAGGAGGCACGCGGCCGCTTTATCGTTTTGTCCAGGCGCGCGGCGCGCGGCAACGGCCTGTTGGAGGTGACCGATTCGGCCGAATTCAAGCCGGTGATCAAGAATCGCGACCGTCTGCTTTTCCGTTTGCGCGCCAACCCGACGATTACGACCAAGCGGGCAGGTGTATCGGGGACCAACCCGCGCCGCGGCAAACGCACCGACGTGGTGATGGATGCGATCAGTTCCACGCCCAAGGGCGATCGCGCGCAGGCTCGCAATGAGCAACTCGGTTGGGGTGAGACGCCCGAGGGCTCGCCACTGTTGCTCAAGGCACCGGGAAACTGGCTTGAACGTCAGGGCCAGCAATACGGATTTGATGTCGAACAAGCCGTCGCGCTTGGTTATCAGACCTTGCGCGTGCCGCGTGCCGATGGCCGCCGGGAGTCAAAGCGGCCGATGCGCATTGGCGTCGTCGAGTTTGAAGGGGTCGTGACGATTGCGAACCCGGAAGAATTCATCGCCCGACTTCCCCTTGGCTTTGGTTCGGCGAAAGCGTTCGGATGCGGGCTGATGCTGATCCGACGTGCCTGACTTGTGCGATAACCGTCAACAAAACCTGGAGACGCGAAGTGGCCGAGCCAGCCTACGTCCCTTTACGGCCGATACCGATCAAGGACCGATCCGGAATCGTCTTCCTGCAATACGGCGAACTCGACGTCATCGACAGCGCGTTCGTGCTTGTTGACCAGAACGGCGTCCGCGCGCAAATTCCGGTTGGCGGACTTGCCTGCCTGATGCTGGAGCCGGGCACACGCGTCAGCCACGCGGCAGTCTGCCTCGCCGCCCGCGTCGGCTGTCTTCTCGTCTGGGTCGGTGAAGCCGGAGTGCGCCTTTATGCCTCCGGTCAGCCCGGCGGGGCTCGGGCCGACCGTCTGCTTTATCAAGCCAGATTGGCGCTCGATGACGAAGCGCGCCTCAAGGTCGTGCGCGAGATGTTCAGCCGCCGCTTCGGCGAAGAGGCCCCAACGCGCCGCTCGATAGAGCAGCTGCGCGGCATCGAGGGCGTGCGTGTGCGCGAACTCTACAAGCTTCTCGCACAGAAATTCGGAGTGACTTGGAACCGACGCAACTATGACCGCAGCGCGTGGGACGCAGCCGACATCCCCAACCGCTGCCTGTCATCGGCCACTTCCTGCCTATATGGTTTAGTCGAAGCCTCGATCCTTGCGGCCGGCTATGCGCCGGCGATTGGATTTCTGCACCGCGGCAAACCGCAAAGCTTCGTCTACGATATCGCCGATATCTATAAATTCGAGACGGTCGTGCCGGCCGCGTTCCAGACCGCCGCCCGGATATCGAAGGGCAAGGGCGACGGTTCGCCAGCCGAGCGTCAGGTGCGGATTGCCTGCCGTGACTTGTTCCGCCGGACCGGGCTTCTGAACAAAATCATCCCGGATATCGAATTGGTCCTGAAAGCCGGCGGGCTCGACCCGCCGCAGGACGCACCGGAGGCTGCCGATCCGGCAATTCCAAGCGAGGAGGCGTCGGGCGATGATGGTCATCGTGGTTGAGAATGCCCCGCCGCGCCTGCGCGGCAGGCTATCGCTCTGGTTGGCCGAGGTACGCGCAGGGGTATATGTCGGCGTCTTCAATCGGCGCATCCGCGAGCGTATCTGGGAGGAAGTGAAAATCATGATCGGTGACGGCAATGCTGTGATTGCCTGGAGTGCGCCGACCGACAGCGGCTTCGCCTTCGAAGCCATTGGCGAGAACCGCCGCGAACCTGCAGATTTCGACGGCTTAACGCTGGTGCGCTTCAAGCCGCTTCCTCCCGGACGCGAACCGGGCCAGGAGGGATGATTTGCCGAACTTTGATGTTGCATGTTTGCCGATATCACTGGCGCAAACAAATCACGAACGTCGGTGCGCTCTTTGACATTGTAAATGGTCAGTGCGATCAAAGCGTTGCGCACAAGTGCGTTCCCCGCACACGCGGGGCTGAACCCTCTGACAATCATCGTTTAATGTAACCAAGCGCGCGTTCCCCGCACACGCGGGGCTGAACCGCGGACGCGGGCCGCGCGTTTTCCGAAAAACAGGCGTTCCCCGCACACGCGGGGCTGAACCGAATGATGTCATCCTCGTTTTTAACGGTGTAGCGCGTTCCCCGCACACGCGGGGCTGAACCGTTGGAGCGGGCGTAGAGATAGACGCCGACGCAGCGTTCCCCGCACACGCGGGGCTGAACCGCAATTCCAGCAGGATGCGGGCGCTCCGCGATCGCGTTCTCCGCACACGCGGGGCTGAACCGTCTTTCAGGCCGAGCATCTCGTGAGGTTCGAGGCGTTCCCCGCACACGCGGGGCTGAACCGGCCACGCGCCCGCCGCGCCTGGCATTGATCTCGACATCGATGGGCTGCTGCCCGGCGCACCGTTTGCCAATCTGGAGACGGCCATCATGGGCGCGAAGAACGGGGAGCGCGAGCATCAGCACGCCCTGGGGCATTCGGCTCACATTGAGGGCGTTGCGCATTCAGGTGAGGACCAGTGGGGCGTCGCGCCTTAATTGACCTGTTTATAGCGCGACAATCTGGGTGAGAACGCGTATTGCCTCGCACCTTGATTGTCGCGCCGCAAGCCAAACGGTCTGTTACCCCGGTGTTACCCCAGCCGGAATTTGGAAACGCCGTTCATGTGAAAAAATTCGTTTAACTCGTTGATTTCATTGGTGCGGACGGCGGGAGTCGAACCCGCACGACGTTGCCGTCTCAGGATTTTAAGTGCGGCGCTTTGTTCCGACAGGTGTACGCAAGTTATTGATATTAAACATGGTGTGGTTGCTAGAAAACGCTGTTTAACTCGCCATTTCGCCACAATGTGGTTGCTAGGTGGTCGCTAGAACAGTTCCAGCAACTGATTTGACGTCTGACGAATTCATTCAACGTTTTTGTCGCCGGAAAACCCACATGGTTGCATCCATCCGCATCACGAAGCGTGTCGTCGACGGCATGAAGCCGGGAGAGACCATCTGGGATACCGACGTCAAGGGCTTTGCCGTTCGCCGCCAGGCCCGCGCCAAGGTCTACCTGTTGAAGACGCGCGTGAACGGCCGGCAGAGGTGGTTCTCGATCGGAGAGCACGGTACACCCTGGACGCCCGAAACCGCACGCCGTGAGGCACAGCGCCTGTGGGGTGAGATCCGATCTGGGACGAACCTAATCGCCATCCGTGAAGCGCGGCGTGATCAGCCAACGGTATCCGAACTCTGCGAACGCTTCCTCGACGAATATGCCCGGCCGCACAAGAAGCCGCTCAGCCTGGCGGCGGATGAGCGCAACATCGCCAACCACATCAAGCCACTGCTGGGCTCACGCACCGTTGCTGAACTAACCCGCAACGACATCGACGATTTCAAGCGTAAGGTTGCCGAAGGGCGAACCGCGCGCCCCGCCGTACCGATTTCCAAGGGCGGTCGCGGAGGTCTCCCAGTGACCGGGGGGCCTGGCGCCGCCAATCGCACGCTTGCGCTTCTCTCCAAGATGTTCAGCATGGCGGAGCAATGGGGCTGGCGTCCCGATCATTCCAATCCGTGCCACAAGATCGTCCGGTACGCGGAAAATAAGAACGAACGGTTCCTGTCATCTGCCGAGATCTCCCGCCTAGGCGGCGTCCTCGACGCCCTTGATCGTGACCGTCGAGAAAACCTTTATGCGACAGCGGCCATCCGGATACTTCTTTTGACTGGTGCGCGTCTTTCTGAAATCATCTGGCTACAATGGCAGCATGTCGATCTCGAACGCGGACTTCTGCACCTGCCAGACAGCAAGACGGGCAAGCGGCCCGTCTTCCTCAATAAACTCGCAATTCAAATTATCGATCGCCTACAACCGAAACCGGATAATCCATTTGTGTTTGCGAGCGATATGCCGGGCAGGCCGATCCAGAGCATCCAGCATGTCTGGCAAAGGGTCCGAGTCAAGGCCGACCTAAAAGGTGTGCGCATCCATGACCTGCGCCACTCCTTTGCCAGTCTGGCTGCCGCTAATGGCGCGTCTCTGCCACTCATCGGTAGAATGCTCGGTCACTCGACGCCACTTACTACGCAACGCTATGCGCATTTGGTGAATGATCCAGTTCGCGACGCCAACGATGCGGTGGGCGCAACACTCGCCCGGTTGCTTAACCCTCACTTTTCCGCCGGCTGTGGAGCACACAAACCCTCAGTGCAATGACTCTCAAAGACGGTAGAAAAAGCTCCGAAGCGAAGGGAAGCTTTATTGCCTGGATGACTTGCGTCTTGACTAGCAATTCGATCACTGTGCTCATCCAACAGATTTGCAACGGTCAGCCCAAGCCAGAACAGACAAATGGGCCGTCGACTTGAGGGTAAGCATTCGATGAGCAGGCTCAGGCTTTTGGTAATGCTTTGCCTGTCCGGAATACTGTCCGCCTGCACGCCAGAGGAAACAAGAACATATGAGCCGAAATATGCGTCGACCGCACCGCCGGGGCTGGTCGGACGCGAATACATCTTCGCGGTGCATCCTCTTCACAATCCGAAGCGCCTGTTCGCGGTCTATCAGCCGCTCATCGAATTGATAAACGAACGTGTCGCACCAGCCTTTCATTTGAAGTTGGAGGCCTCACGGGACTATGCTGCGTTCGAGGCCAAGCTCACTGCGCGCAAGTTCCACATCGCCCTACCCAATCCATATCAGACGTTGCTGTCAGAACGTCACGGCTATCGCATTCTGGCGAAGATGGGCAGCGACGAACAGTTTCGCGGCATCCTCATCGTGAGGCGGGATGCCAAAATTGATAACTTCGTGGATCTCAAGGGCAAGGCCATAAGCTTTCCTGCCGCAACCGCTCTGGCTGCGACGATGATGCCGCGCTTGTTCCTGTTCCGGCATGGACTTGGTCCTGGTGATTTCGAGGAACGATACGTGGGCTCACAGGAGTCGGCCATCATGAACGTGCTTTACGGCAAGACCACCGCAGCAGGAACGTGGCCGCCGCCTTGGGAGGCGCTCTTACGACGGCGACCTGAATTGATCAACGAGCTTGTCGTCAGATGGGAAACGACGCCGCTGGTGAACAACGGGGTCGTGGTTCGCAACGATCTGAGACTAAACGACGTCAAAGCGGTGAAGGACGTGTTGCTGACTCTTCATGAACATGAACGCGGCAGAGCGATCCTCAAGGACATTGAAATCGCAAAATTCGAGACGGCTGATACATCATCATTCGAGACCGTCCGCCAGTTCGTCGCGAAATATGACGCGGCATTCGGCGCGAGGCAACCATGAGGCTTCGGGAGCATCTCGGGTTACCGCCGAGCATGGGCATTCGAACGAAACTCGTCCTGGGCGTAGCGTTTGTTCACCTCCTGCTGATGTCCATTTTCGTGTTTGATCTTGTACAACGGCAACGCGATTTTCTCCTTGCCGAGCTATCAAGCCGCACGCTCCATCATGCGCAGGTCCTTGCGGTGGCTTCTTCTGCGTGGGTGCTGGCCGACGACCTTGTCGGAATGGAAGAGGTTCTTGAATCAGGGGGACGAGGCGGCGGCGTACAGTATGCGATGATCGTCGACCCGCAGGGCCGGGTTCTGGCGCACACAAAACGCGAAAACATCGGCAAATTCCTGCTTGATCGTGAAAGCCGCAGCGCCCTGTCAGGAAGTCGGGAACCCTACGTCTATTACGAGAGTGAGAAGTCGCTGAACGCCGTGGCTCCGATACTGGTGTCGGGCAGACTGATAGGGTGGTCGATGCTTGCCGTCGACAAGAGTGCGACTAGCGAGCATCTGTCCTATGTCACGAGGACCGGCCTCGCTTATACATTGATGGCGATCGGGATTGGTACGCTGTTCGCGTTGCTGCTTTCCCGCTCGATCCTGCGCCAGCTCCGATTTCTGCTACGGGGGGTCGACAACCTTCATTCCAATATTCTCGATCGTCCGGTGCAGGTCGTCGCTCAAGATGAGGTCGGGCGAGTCGCTTCTGCATTCAATCGGGCACTGGCCTCGCTTCGTAGCAGTCTTGAACTCCTCAACCGCGAGGTCATCGAGCGCAAGCGGGCGGAAGAGGCACTGAGAAGACTGTCGCGGCGGCAAGTCGGTGCCATCGAGGAGGAACGCAAACGTATCGCACGCGATCTCCACGACGAACTGGGCCAGGCTCTCTCCGGAATGCAGTTCTGTCTGAAGTCCATGCAAGGAGAGGCGGAACGCAGTAACTCTGCACTTGAAGCGCCGTGTCAGAAGCTTTCTTCCGAGGTCGAGAGAATGGGCGTATCGATCCATCGAATTGCCAACAATCTTCGTCCGGCGACCCTTGACCACCTCGGCCTCTTGCCGGCCATCGAGGCTTTAATCGCAGAGCAGCTGCCGGCAATGGGACGAAATCTTTCGGTCAAGACCGACGCCTCGGGTTTTCGCCGCCGGCTGCCGCCCGATACCGAGATGATCGCCTACCGCATTGTCCAGGAAGGGCTTAACAACGTTATTAAGCACTCTGGTGCAAGCCACGTTCACCTTCAGCTTACGGTCAATCATCCCAACCTGATCATCGCTATCCACGACGACGGCATGGGGATCGGCGGTCATGGGGACGGTACCGTAGAAGAAGGAGCGTTCGAGCACGGCATCGGGCTTATCGGCATGCAGGAGCGCGCGGCTGCGGTCGGTGGCAAGGTCGAAGTCAAGTCGCGGCGGCGCGGAGGAACGACACTCCGCGCGGAGCTGCCGTACGCGGAGATTTAGTGGCAATGCAGAAACTGCGGGTACTTATTGCCGACGACCATTCGATCGTGCGTGAAGGTGCGCGGCAATTGCTGGACGCTCAACCTGACATGGACGTGGTCGGCCAGAGCAACTGCGGCGAGGAGGCGTTGCAGCATGCTCGCGAACACAGGCCCGATGTCATCGTGCTCGATATTTCCATGCCAGATTTCAATGGCTTGGACCTGTTGAGCTTGCTCAAGCGCGCCTCTCCATTGAGCAAGGTCGTGATCCTTTCGGTGCATCAGGAGCCGATGCTTGTCCGGCAGGCGCTGGCAAGCGGGGCACGCGGCTACGTCGTCAAGACGGCCCCGGTCAGTGGGCTGATCGCGCTACCGGATTCGAAGACAGGGCAGAAGGCTGTCTTTCTCAACGAGGCGGCTGTCGAACTCTTGCGCAGCCTGCCGCGGGTGCCAGGCAATCCTTATGTTTTGGTGGGCGCGCGTGAGGGCGGGCATATCATCAATCTGCAGAAGCCGTGGCGGCGCATCCGTAAGCTCGCGGACATCGAAGATGTTCGCATCCATGATCTGCGCCATTCGTTCGCGAGTATCGCTGCTGCCCAGGGAGCGTCGCTACAACTTATCGGTCGGCTATTGGGGCATACCAATGCGCAGACGACGCAGCGATACGCGCATCTAGTGGCGGATCAAGTGAAAGAACTGAACGAGACGGTGGGCCAGAAGGTGGGGTCTGCGCTTGGAAGGCACGCCTAAGGATGAGCGCGGAGATGCTTGCCGAATAAAGGAATGGTATTTGATATTTCGATCGCCTGCGGCTGTCATCCGCCATTGTCTGCACAAGCCATTGGAGTTTCGATATTTCATCTTGTACCGGTTCTGAGGTGCTTTAAACCTGTGTGATGCAACCGCTACCTGACGTATCTCAGCTCGATCCAATTTTGATGGAGAAGTGCATGTTTTCTTTCGCACGAGTTCTTGCTTTAGGGTTCGTCTTTACGTTCGTGGTGCAGATGGCGGTTTCGGACGCGAAGGCCTTTGAGGGCGATTGTCATGACGGTCTGAAGTGGACTGGGAGCGCCAGCAGCGATGGTGCTGGTACAGCTCTTCTGGAGGCCTGCGGCGCGAACAAACCACTTGCGCCGCTCATATTTCGATGTTCGGCGACCCAGCCCAACGTCCAAGTGAGCTTGCCACTGATCCAGAAGCTCCCCAAAATGGTGCGTGGGCCGTTCCCTGTTTCACTTTACGCGAACGAGGCTAATGCTGGTGGCGGACAAACAACGACCCAAGTCAGGCTCTTCCAGGCCATGATCGAATACACCAGTGGTAAGGGACGACTGGTGTTCACGATCCCCAGAAACGATCCGCTGCTGAACGTCTACACGACGGGATCGTCTGGTCGGGTTGTTGCTTTCGCCAAGTCTATGGATTTTCACCTTCAAGGTGCAGGGGACGCCATTGCAGAGATGCGGGTTGGTTGCGGTCTTTAAGAAGACACGGCCGGTCTGCGAGAGGATACTGTCGGTCCCGGGACGACGTCCACCTACTCTGGCGTTGTGATTATCTTACGCGCATGGCTCGCACGCGGGCGGCAATTTCGTCAGGTGTTGGACTGGTTTCTTGTATCCATTTTTGCAGATCTTCAGCGACCTGCTGCTGTCTCGCGTCGGGAACGCGTGAGAACTTTGGCGCGCGGTTTGTTCCTGTCAGGCTCCATCGCGGGCCAAAAGCGTAAACGGCACCGTACATTGTTTTGGCAGTAATTTGGTCTACCCCCGCCGCCAGCATCGCATCAAAGAACATTCGATGCACGGCTTCCCACGCCGTGTCGCGCGTCTGACAGTAGACGTCGTGGACTACTGCAGCTTTCCGGTACTTCCCGGTAAAGGGAGGGTAGAGAGACCAAAAAAATCGGGGCACTGATGCCCCGTCCGTCTCCGTACCTTCGGGCACCTTCCACTTGGCGCCATTTGCGTCGACGTAGGCGAAGGGTTTCACAACGCGTAGGTTGCGACCGTCATCTAGTGCTTCAGTGATGAGTTTGCCCTCGAACCGCCCGCCAGCCTGCGTGGCCTGCGTAAGAGCCAATAGCACCAGAAAGGCTGCTGCAAGTAACCTACCTGTCCGGTTCCGAACTTCCAAGAGGCCGTCCGCCGCAAGAGTTTCGTGTTTCATCGACCCTCCAAATCGGTGCGAGACACCGCTGCAACACCTGCACCAAACACGACGCCCTCACTGCGACGAGTGCTTGTCAGGCGATCATCCTGTCGGTGTACTGCAGGTTGGGAGTAGGCTTCAATAGGCGAGTTCGTCGTTCGTCAATTTGAGCGCCCAGTTTGCAGGCTTGCAATGCTGGGTGTGCCTTGTCGGATACGAACTTCGCACCAGTAGCGGTGCTAATCCCAGAGATACTTCAATCGAATGTGACAGGAACGAATTCCATGATCCTGCGTATGATTTCTTTCCTGACGCTCATTGCCGTAATGTTGGCAGTTCAGACTCCAAAACTTTCTGCCAAGGCCTGGCAGCAGGTCAATGACACCCAAACCGGCGTACAGCTGCAGCTGCCGGCTGGAGTTGCCCGTTCTCAGAAAAGTACTGGTTACGGTCTCAATTGGAGCAGCCACAAGAGAAGGCTCAACATAGATACTTTGAAGTTCCCGGCCAGTCAGAGTTGGGAGACTACACTTTATAAATTGCGAGGCGTGAAGGGCAGAACGATTGACAGCGAAGCGCACTTTGATGGTGGCTTCACGTTGGAGGGCCGCGATCGCGACGGGACGAAATTTATCGTGCGCATCGAGCACAGAGGCAGCGAAACGCGCGGGATTTCGATTGTCTACTCTGACCGGGGGAAACCCAAGCTAGATAAGTTGGCTCGAAGAATCTACAGCACATTCCAAGCTTTCCCGGAAGGGCAAGAACAGCTTGTTAGTCAGTCATCGCAGTCTGGAATGAGCCCCAGCCAAAACCCGCTCAACGGTCAATATTCTGAGCCGTTCCGTTTCAATCCACCAAACGCGGAGGCGATTTGCCGGCAGGAATATCGGCCAATGCTCGACTCTGCTCAGCATGTCTCGGTGACGTTTCCAGAAGGAAGCAGTTTTGCAAGCGGTCAAACTGTGGAGATTCGATGGGATAGTGAACAAATAAAGCCAATACATCGCACTCTTCACTTGGTTATCGACCTGCCCGCAACGGTAGAGATTCTAGGCGAGGGCCTTCAGGTTGAGGACTGGAAAGAGGATTACGATCCCAGTACCCAATTCGGCTACCAGCCGGCGGACCGCTCCAAGAAGCGCGTTGTTATCTGGCTGGGCCGAAAATCGATGGAAGAAGGTCACCATCCAACGACGGGTGCGTTTCAAATTCGATTTATCAAAGACGAGGCCACGAACTTTGGCTGGCAGGTCTTTGGCTCCAAGTCCTACAAGATTTCAAGCGGTAAAGCGAATTGCCATCCGACGGTGCTGACCGAATACAAGTCGGTGCCGATCAAGATCGCTCCTCAGCTGGAGCGCTATAGCAAGGCGAAGACCTGCCATTTTCAAGAACAAGGCGATCGCTCGGTTGCGCCAAAGGTGACGGTCACACCCGCGGCCAATCAAGCCAAGGTCGGAGATGCAATCGCGTTTCGATGGCAGGTGGAGAGTCGCGTCAACACAGACTGTAAAACGCCGCTCTATCTTGTCTTCACTACGCCCGAACGTGTTCGATTTGAGGGAGACGGATTCTTCGCCCTGGCACCGAACGCACCGGGGCCGTTTAACGTCCAATATCGAAAAGATGAGACCCGGGTTTTCGTCCCGCTTCATATTGGCGACGTTTCCAGAACCGGCAACTTGTCCGTCAAGCTCTATGAAGTCGGGGTTCAAAATATTAGTTGGTCTGTCGTCGAGGTGCCGCAATGGGTGCCGCGGCCCCTCAATGTTTCTCACTATGACGGAATGAGCGTTGTCACGGCATCACAAGCTGAAGCCAACCATCGAGTTAACGTTGAGCCTGGAATTCCCGAGATTGTTGTGCAGGATCGATACTCGACTGGCGCTCCAACGCGAACGGTTTTTTCCAACAGTGGCGACTATGAGATGCAGGTCTTTGAGACCTTCTATCGCGTGATTGAACTTGAAACTGGTGAATTGATCGTCCAACGGCCCGGCCAATCTCCGAATTTTTCGACGGGCTCGCGGTACGTTTTTGCCACCCTTAAAAGTAGCACAGTCGCTGAGCTGTACGACCTTTATGCACGTCGTGTTGTGCATGTTCTCGATGTCGAAAAAGAAGGTCGCGATGGTTCTGACATTGATGCACTGGCCTGGGGTGCTAACGACTCGTTTGTCATCGTGGCTGGCGACTCCGGCGTTGCAAAGTTTTCGAACATCTTGATCGACCGTGAAGCGAGTACACTTGCTCTCGGAAGCTACAAGGCCAGGCCAGTTTATGCGGTTGCGAAAGTCAATCTTGAGGGCTTAAATCTATGGCAACAGGATCCTTGGAGCAGTGGATCTGATAGCATACAAAATAGCTCTTTGCTGGAGGTCAGTAGAGAAAATGAGAATCGGTATCAATCGTCTTATGGATTGATCCCAATCGGTGCTCCGAAATTCAACCGGGATATCTTCCGTTGGGATTTGGGGGGTGACACCCGGTTTGCCTTCGCCCACGATCCAAAACCGCAATCGCTTGAGGAATTCAAAAATGGTGGACAACCTGTTTCTGCGCAGGAGATAAAAAAACATCAGAAATTCTTATCCGATAATGAACGCATGCGTCAGTTGACGATAGAGCATCTATTGCAACGACCCTCCCTAAAGGTCGCGAAGGTCACCAGCAACCGTCGTCTAATCCGTGGCAACTCCCGCGCAGATACCACGACTGGTGTAAGTAGCAGCCAACACGCAATCGCGCTGATCGAATTCCTATCTGGTGTCAATTTCGTTGGAAATGTTGAGCCTTATTCAAGATCTGGCGCGCTGTTTAAATGGGAGCAGAATAAACAAGTCAGTACCGGCGAGCCAATTGATGAATTTCTTGAGGGCGCACTCGAAGCACACATCAATAGCAAAGCCTATCGGGATGGAATAAAGAAGTACCAAGACGCGAACGGTTACTTAGAGAATGAACAACCGAAGGACTGGAAACAAGTCAACGGCCGGTTTGCGTGTGAGTACGACGTGCCGGGTGAACTCATCGGAGAATTCGTTGTGCCCAGCCGTATTATGGCGCGGACTGGATGGAAAACAGGCGAACTTGGTACGTGGCTCATCCAACAGGATTGCTGGGGTGGGAACGGGTGGCGAGCCGTTCAGCTTGGCGTTTTGATTAGGGAAAGAAATGGCCATCCAGAGTTCCATTCTTTCTCCGAACCTCGTCTATCCGAGACTAGGACTGCTGAAATGCTCGGTATTAATTCGGGGAAGCTTGCGAGGGGGTCGCTGACGAAGGACGGCGTCTTGTTGATAGCAATGCCTGGCCGAATGATTGAGGTATTTGATGTCAAATCTGCTCGGACCATCGCAACTCTAGAGAATGTTGACGATACAGAAATTACCTCCAGCCTCCACATCACGCCGGATCGCAAGCGCCTTCTCCAAATCAACGAGGATGGTAAAATCGCGATTTATCGCATCGCGGATGGCAAGAAGCTGTTGGCGGGCTACTACCTCGATGACGAACTCGTGCTCTACAACGAGGATGGCTATTATCTGGCGACGCCGGAAGGTGCGAGCTTTGTCTACTTCAAATTTGCCGGTTTGAAGGGCTACCACAGCTTTCATCAGTTCAGCAAAATTTTGAACAGGCCAAGTGTCATCCAGGAAATCATGGCCGGACAACCGATGGGCCAGGCGAAGCCGACTGTCCCTCCTCCTCCTTCAATCGAGATTGTGGACGTGAGCTGGAGGGGCGACGATAGAATTTCTTTAAGGCTTGCGGCAACGTCGTTTAACCGTCTCCGGCAAGTCAACATCTTCGCCGATGGGCGCCTCGTGAAGGGACTTGCCGCGTCAGGGGGCTCGACTGACCTGCAAGCTGATATCGGCGTGCTTCCAGAAACGCATTGGATCACTGCCGTTGCAATTGACGACAATGGAACGGAGAGCATCCCAAGGACTATTCCCGTATCCGATGGGAACTCCAAACGTTCTGCTCGCGGCACGCTGTATGCGGTCGGTGTTGGCACGAATAAATTTAACCATCCGCAACTCGATGATCTTAAGTTTGCCGGCAACGACGCGAAGAATTTCATCGCGCGCGCGCAGGCATATTCAGGGACCTACTACGCGGACGTTCGCGCGCAGCCACCGGTGATCGATGCTCCAGATCTCGCTTCAGCCATTCGCGCCAGCCTTGAGCCGGTTGTGAAGAAGGCTACGGCCAATGACACGATCATGCTGCTTGTTGCCGGTCATGGGCTGCAAGATGTGCAAGGTAACTTTTTCCTCGCCGGTGCCGATACGGACCCCAACAATCCAGCAACGACGGGCGGTGTCAGCTGGGAGACCCTTGCGAGTTTGCTAAAACAGACCAAGGCTCGGATCGTCATCTTATTGGATGCGTGCCACTCGGGTGCGGCGGGCAATTCTGCCACCAACGATGACGCAGTCGACGTGTTGCTTGCGCGGAATGCAGGCCAATCCATTACCGTCATCTCTGCTTCAAAGGGGCGCCAATATAGTTCGGGCGAGCCAGAGTTCGAGGGCGGCTTATTCACGACTTTTGTGAACCGTGTCGGGTTTGATGCGAAGTTGCGGAACGAGGTGGACACCAACAAGAATGGAGTCATTGAAATGAGCGAATTCTACCTCGCCGTCAAAAGCCGCGTTTCCGACTACAGCAAGGGCGAGCAGACGCCATGGATCGCACGCAACCAGATGGTCGGCGAGGTGCCATTGTTTTAAGCGAGGGAAGTAAGCCGGCCTCGAAACCATACTTGGCCCTACTCATAAAACGCTAGCCGGTCCTTCTGCAGCAATGGATGGCTGCGTGCCGCCCGCTCGAAGTCGCCGCCGGGGATGATGTAGTGTGACATGCGCGTCCCGGTCTGTTTGCCGCCTGAGTTTCCCGTGCTCGATGGATGAAGGCCGACGCGCTTCATCATCCGACCCCATTCATCGTTGTGGAAACCGCCCTTGCCGGGTTTGCCGAAATAGGCCTGCTCCATGTGCACCATCTCGTGGACCAGGATCGATGCGAGGAAGAGCGTTGACGTGCCCGCGAAATGGCTCGGATTGAGTGCGATTTCATCGATCCGACCGCCTTCGGCCTTGCGGAACCGTTGATGGGCATAGAAGCCGCCCGCCCCTTCCTTCCGCTGAAGTGTTATCAGCGCCTTGGGGAGTCGCCCGTCGAAGAGCTTTTCGTTGAAGTAGTCGAACAGCGTGTGAAGCTGGCAGTGCAGTTCCAGGCCTTCTGGTCCTTTGCATTCGGCGGTCGAACGCTCGGCGACCTTCGGCGGCGGCGGCTTTGGGATGAGCCGTCCTGAGTTCGGGTCCTTCACGCATTGGGTAGGGTCCTCGCGGCACTCGGGCGGGAGATATGCGCCGAACAGCGCAGCGCGGATGTGTTCGACTTTATCCCGCAGCACCCACCAGTCCGCGTCCCAAAAGACGAAGACAAGGCAAGCGAGCGCTGCGATCGTTCGACCAGCGCCGAGCATTCCAGCCTGGAGTGTCCGGTGGCTTGCGCGCCGCAGCACGCCGGGACGCAAGCCACTTTGTTGATGCGTCTGCCCACTCATTGCCCGGATCCGTTGGAGCGTCCGCCAAGGCCGGGACGGGAGCCTGGCTGGTGTCCGCGACGTCCGATTGAACCGTCGGCCGGCCAATCTGTCGGGTCCGGCGACAACTGCTCGTGTTCGCCTTTTGCAAGCCGGTTTTTTTGACGCAAAGCTGCCAAGCGTGCGCGGATGTCGAAGACCAGCATCGCCCAGAGGACGATCAGAACGCCTTCCAAGCCAAACAGAAGGAGAGCAAGAGGCCACGTCTCCTCGATGCGCTCCCATCCGCTTGCCATTCCGGAAGGCGGCGGAAACGGCGGCAGCGTAACCGAAGTCACCATAATCCCTGCAATCGCGTCTTCGATCTGATCGGCATGGGCGCGAAGCCGCGCGCCGACATCGATGCGGCCGCCAGCCGGAGTACCGACCGCAAGGCGCCGCATCTCGTTGGCAAGGCCGTTTGCCGCCGACGTCGGCACGACATTTGCGAGTTCCGTCGCCAATCCCTGCGCCTGATCGTATATCGCAAGAAGTTTCGAGCGACTCTGACCTCCAACGCCGCCGCGGGTCAGTTGTTCTTCATAACTGCTGGCGAGTTTCTGTAATTTGGCCGCAAGATCCGCCTGTTTTCTGTCGGCCTGCCCGTATAGCTTTTCGACGGAAGCGAATTTCGCCGACAAGGCTTCAAGTGCGGCGACTTCGCTACCGCGGCCGCGACGTCCAGATACGCAGCCGGAGTTTTCTTCGCAGCTCGCGATCGCCTGCATATCGCCTCTGGCCGACGAGATCAGCGGCACGACGCGTTTGGCTGCCGCCGTTGTCTCGCCCACCTCACGGGCCGCGCGTGACATGGCTGCGGCCGGATCCCTGAGCTTGGCGCCCTCGACGATTTCGTGCGACAGGCCAGTGAACGAGATTGTTCCAAACACACCAGCCATCGTGGCAAACCAGCCGGCTGAAAGGGCGATCGTCGGCTTGTTGCCGGTGGCTGCAAGCTTGCTGCCGGTATGAAACAACGTCTTGTTGACGATATAGCTGATGGCGAACGTAGAAACGCCAACAAGCAGCACGTTGGCGTTATGTGCAACTCCGCTGCCCGGCACGATGGCATTCATGCCCAAAGCAACGCTGGCTCCTGCCGCCGCCGATGGAAACCACAAAATCCCGTCGTGGCGATGTTCAATTCCTTGGTAGGGCTTCTTTTCGGATTCGTAGTCCTCGCCGATGTCGACGATGTCCTGCCTCTCCAGATTTCGCTTGGTCATTGTCCATGGTCCTTTTTCATGCTCCAGACACACTTCGACAGTTGCCGACTTGCCGATGACGACAGGCCGAGCTTCTTCATGCGGAGGCGCGGTGCGCCTCCGTCAGTCTTCTCGGGGTTTGGGATTTGATTGCGAGCCGGTCGCGGTGCCGGCTCGCCTCACTTCAGCTTTGCAACAGGCTCTCAGCGTCCATATTCAGAGGTGCTGGCGAAGCTCGAACCGTCGAGCCATGCGATCAAATCGTCGCGGTCGTAGAGCACGCGGGCACGTTTTCCGGGGCCAGCCTTCTTGTAGCGAGGACCTGTCCCATCGAGGCGCAACCGCTCCAATGTGCGCTCCGACAGGCGGACGTAATGAGCTGCCTCAGGGGTCGTCAAATAGCGATGTTCTGCTTTTTGCGGGCGTTTTTCGTGCTCGGCAGAACGAGCGCTCGTGAATGGGTGTTGTTCATCCACAGGGTCTTCCTCCTTCTTTCGATTCGTCTCGGGTGAGATGGTTTGGGTCTCAGACCAATGACGTTTCCAGTGGGTCATGTCGTTCTCCTTTTCTGACGCGGTGGCATCTGTTTGCGTTTCATGAGAGCTTCATCGATGGCCTGGCGCATGGCCCACGCCCGCCAGATCGGTAGTGTCATCGCAATCCCATCGATGCTGTAGCTGTGCAGAGTGAGCCGGGCGATCGCGAGGGCTGCACCGACACCGAGCCATCCGATGCCAAGCAAGCTGGCGAACTCGATCGGCAACAGAACGTCCGCAAATCTCAAGCCGAGGAATGTGCCGCAACTCGCCAGCAGCGCCGATCCGGCCAGCAGCGGACGGCGAACCTCCACCAGATCGATATCAGCGAGCGAGATCGTCATTCGTCGCGTACGAACGCTTGTCGTCGTGACCACACTTGTCCCGGACTGCCAGAGGATGTTGGAGCTCTTTGTCATGAACGTCCCTCCTTCCCGCAGACTCCGCGGCGATCGAGGCGCGCCATGACGCCAGGGAAATTACTCACTCCCTGCGGTTGGTGCAGCCGGATGCTGGCGACCCAGGCCATGTAATCGAGCTTGGTCTCGGTCCTTGCCGCATCGGCAAGACACACGCATTTTGCTGCGAGCATCGAGGTGTTGGAGCCGCGCGTTTTTTGCGACGACAATTTCTCTATCGTTTGCATGCCGGGGAGATCTTTCATGCCGGGGACCGACTTGAAGACTTCCTCGAAAAGTTTGCGGGCGATCTCTTTTTGAAGGTCGGCGCCGTAATCGGCCCGTGCTGCCTTCGCCGTTTCGCCCTCGATGCACGCCGGAATATGGACGTTAACGGCAAGGCGTTCGGCGAACCGGTCTCCAAGTCCGTAACAAACGATGAGATAGGCGAGCGCAGCCGGCGCAATCGATTTGGGGATGACGTCGAGAGTGCCGATCATGTCCCGCCTCGCTTAAGGACACCTTCAACGATAACCGCTACGGGTCGTGGCGCCTTGGTTTAATCGTGTAGTTCCATTCAGGATGGAACGCATCGCCTTCGATGTCGAGGCGCTTCATCTCGGACTTCTTGATCCGAATGCCCTTCTCGTAGGTGC
>JAHJSN010000115.1 GCA_018830445.1 Alphaproteobacteria bacterium
ACGTTTCCCAGCGCAGTCTGATGCCATCCCGGTCGATCATACCAACGGCACGTACGACTGTTCGCACCGCCAGGGAATCCTCCCGAGTCGATCCGTCGCACCACGGATCACGATTCACTTATCGTTGAAGGGGTCCTTAGCTGCGATCGTCGGCCCTTCAGGCTGCGGCAAGAGCACGTTGATGAACATCATCGCCGGGTTCGACACGCAGACCGGCGGCATGAAGATCAACGAGGACTTCTTCGTCGACTTCGGCAAGGAGCAAAACGGCCCTGCGCGCTGCCACGAAACCCGCTATCCCGGCGGCGACTGCACCTCCGACATCTGACTTTAGAGAGATGCAAGACCAGGTAACGATCACATTGGCAAACCGCGGCGGCAAACCGTTCGTGGTCGATCGGCGGCGCCCGCTGCTTGCCACCCTCGAAGCCCAGGGCGTTTCGCTTCCCTATGGCTGCAAGTACGGCGGCTGTATCTCGTGCGCTGCCAGGCTGCTGCATGGCAAGGTCGATCAGCGCGCTGCCGTGGTGCTGAACAACAAGCAATTGAGCGACGGCTACATCCTTCTATGCGTCGCCCGGCCGCTGAGCGATTGCGCGCTTGCGGTTGGCGTCGACAGCCACGACAAGCTTTACAGAGATCCCTTCGCTCACCTGCTCGCGCCCCATGAACTGAAATCGGACCTAGCAACGCCCCTGGAGGAGAAGCCATGACCGCTGCCACCTTCATCAACCACGACGAGGACTACCCGCAGGACTATCTGGCCGACATCCTCAAGTCCGTGAAAACGATTGCCATGGCGGGCGCCAATTCGGATCCGACGAAATTCAGCTATGGCGTGCTGCGCGTGCTTCACGAGACAGGCTACGAAATGGCCCCGTCAATCCGAATGAGGCAGGCGGTGAAATTCGCGGGCTCAGGGTTTATCCCCCGCTGAAGGATATCGTCCGCCCGGTCGACATGGTAAAGGTCTTCCGCGCTTCGCCGGCGCTCGACGGCATTGCGCAGGAAGCCATCGAGATCGGCGCCAAGGTTCTCTGGGCGCAGATCGGTGTCCGCGACGACGAGGCCGCCGAACTTGCCGAATCCGCCGGGCTGAAGGTGGTCATGAACCGTTGTCCGAAGATCGAATTGTTTCGACCGTTCTGGAAGCCGCGCCTCAATCAGCAGATCTGAACTTCCGGATTTGCAGACCGCAGGGAACCGAGACCGATGCAGCAGAAGTCCTTCGCAGACCTTCACAAGCGCACCCAGCAGGCGCTGAGGGATGGCAGCGCAAATAATCCGCTGACCGTGACGGTCACCAGTCGAAACCAGGGCGGTTTTCGCAGCTCGATCAGCATGCGCAGCCATACCATCACCTCCGACCAGCCCTACGGCTTCGAAGGCACAAACCAGGGGCCCAAGCCAAGCGAATTGCTTCTGGCCGCACTTGCCGCGTGCCAGGAAGTGACCTGGCGACTTTATGCGGACTCGATGGGCGTTCCGATCAACGGCATCTCGATTGAATTGAGAGGCACGCAGGATCTGCGCGGGTTCATGGGTGTCGATGACGCGGTGCCTGCCGGTTTCCTCAGGATCGACGGCGACGTGACGATCGACAGCCCCGCCACCGCCGAACAGCTGCAAGCGTTGCAGAAAACGGTCGATGCGCATTGCCCGGTGCTGGACGATCTGATCCGGTCGGTGCCTGTCAGTCTCAACCTCAAGGTTGCAACCTAAGCCGCATCGGCAAGTTGAACGGTGGCGGGGAACAGTCAGTCTGACAAGAGGTCGACCTCGGCCTCTGGCTACCGGGCAATGTCTGTTGTCACGGCACGCTGCGAATTCGGTCGAATGCTCAACCCGTCCGGCCAGCCTTGACGCCACGCACGAAACCCACGAAGCATTCAGCCCACCGGTTGGCTTCGGTATCGCGTTGATGCGTGAACGTCGCCAGAACGTTGCCGCTTACGATACCGTCATGACTCCCGTCGACGCCGTGCCCGCGAAGCACGTTGAAAGCAAATGTCGTGTCCGGCGGCACATTGGTCAGCGCCGCGTAATGAAATTCATGGGCTGCGAAAGGCCGTAGTGCCGCCGGCTGAGGAACATCTCCATGCCACGGGTGCGCAGCCGTGGCCGCCACTTTCACCAGCCCCCGGCCCTGCGGCCGCGCGTGCATTACGACGTCGGCCTCGATTACGCCGGCCATCGCGCGTTCCTCATTGCCCCAGCGTATCGAACGCGAAAGATACATAAGCCCGCCGCACTCGGCATAGATAGGAAGCCCTCCGGCAGCCGCGCTCCTGACGGCACTGCGCAAAGTCCCGTTGCGCTCAAGTTCCGCCATGTGCGTCTCGGGAAAGCCGCCGCCGATGAAGAGCGCATCGGCGGCAGGAAGTTTCGCATCGGCCAGTGGGCTGAAAAACACCAGCCTCGCGCCTGCCCGTTCCAGCGCCTCAAGGTCGTCTGGATAGTAGAAGCCGAACGCGGAATCGCGAGCCACGGCGATGACAACCTGCTCAACGCAGCCGCTTCCGCTGCTTGGAGAAAACCCAGGCTCTCGCCAATCGGTGCCCGCCAATGGCGAGGCGGAGCGGGCGATCTCGATAACGCGATCGACGTCGATATTATCAACCACGGCCCGCCTGAGCATTTCGATCCTATCATCGCCGCCCTCGGTCTCTTCGGGTGTCGCGAGGCCCAGATGCCGCTCGAGAATCGTCAATTCGCTGGCCCGCGACAGCGCGCCGAGAACCGGAATGTCGCTATAGCGCTCGATTGCCCCTCTGATCTTGCCCTGCTGACGCGAACCCGCAGTACGATTGAGGATGACACCGCCGATGCGCACATCCGGTTCGAACGACTGGAACCCCACCAGCAACGCAGCGATCCCGCGTGCCATCCCTTCGCAGTCGACGACCAGAACCACCGGCGCCCCGATCAGCCGGGCAAGCGCAGCCGACGAATCCGAACCTTCGACGTCGACGCCGTCATGCAGCCCCATGTTGCCTTCGATGAGCGAAATGTCGGCGTTGACCGCCCTCCGCGCCAGCGTCGACAGGATTTCCGCATGGGTCTGTGTGTTGAAATCGAGATTGAAGCAGGACCGGCCGGTTGCCCGCGCATGCCACATCGGATCGATATAGTCTGGCCCCTTCTTGAAGGCCTGCACGCTGAGCCCGCGCGCCGTCATGGCCGCGCCCAGCCCGACGGATATCGTCGTCTTGCCGGAAGACTTGTGCGATGCCGAGATAAGGATACGCGCCATAAGGGGCTACGCCGCTGCCGGGCGCCCCTTCTGGGAACCGGAGGATTGCGTCCCGGCATTTCCGTCCGCCGCGTCCGTTTCACCGATCAACTGCAAAGGCAGGATGCGCAGCACCCTGACCGCCACCAGCACTGCCGTCAGAGCAATGGCGATTCCCCCGAGGCCCAGCGCGGCCTCCGGCAGGCTCGGCGTATAATCGGCAATCGCACCGTCGAAAATGTTGCTTGAGACGTCGTAGCCGGGGAACATCGAGAGCGGGAACGCCTGGCCGCCGATGATGATGACGTAGATCTGCGCGGCAGCCCCGATGATCGCCAGCACGCTGGCAAGCAGCACCGTGCTCCGCGAGGCAGCAAAGAACACGAGCGCCATCGGAATGAGCCCGCCCAGGATCACCTGCCCGCCCCAGAATAGCACCGGATAGATCCCGCCGCTGACCAGCAGGAAGTCTTCGACAGGAACCCGCTCTGCGATGTACAGCGCTGAAATGTGCTGCACGCCCGCGAAATAGAGGTTGGCCGCGGCGAAAATGCCAAGCAGACGGCCAAGCCGCGTGACGACACTTTCCTCGAACGGGCGACCGTCAGCCGCCAACAGCCAGCTCGTGATGAGGATGAAGGCCGCGGTCCCCAGCGCCAGCGACAGCGCAATGAACAGTGGCGCCATCACAGCGCTGTTGTAGGCATCGCGCGCCACCAGCCAGCCGAAGATCGAACCGGTACCCGTCGTCAGCGCCAGCCGCCAGATGAAGGCCAAGGTACCGACAGGCTTTGTCCAACCCCCCAGGTTCCGCTCCATCATCACGTAGAGATAGGCAACCGTAATCGCCAGGAACCCGGTATAGAGGAACACGTTCCAGGCGAAGATGGATTTGAAATTGAATGTCGTCATCGCCACGACCAGCCGGTCAGGCCGGCCGAGGTCGAGCACCAGGATCGCCAGGCCTCCGGCCAGCAGCGCAATCGCCAACAGCGCCGAAAGCCGCGCCATCGGCTTATAGGCGGCGATCCCGAACACTGAACCCACCGAGGCAACGTTCAGCGCCCCGGACGCCCCGACGATCAACAGGATCGCGAACACGTGCGGCAGGCCCCACACGATGCGATTGTCCATTCCGGTGACGACATGCCCGTGATGTTCCATGTAGTAGGCGGAACCCAGCCCGGCTCCGACAAGCAGGACGAGTGCGACGAGCGGCCCCCAGAAGCCCGGCTCCGTCTCGAGTTCCCTGTAGATGACCCGTTTCATACGCCTGCCCTGCTTATAGGTTCTGGTAGCGAACGCCCGTATCGAGCCTGAGATCGGCGCGGATCTGGTGCGTGGGGAATTGCGCGATACGCTGTGAGATTTCGCTTGCCGGATCGTTGAGATCACCGAAGATCATCGCCTTGTGACCGGCCGCTTCGCACGCTTCGACGCACGCGGGCTCCCTTCCGGCGTCGACCCTGTGGACGCATAGGGTGCAGGATTCGACGGTACCTTTGCCGCGCGGCGCATACGACTTCTGGTCTTCAACCGGTTCGTGAATGAAGGAGCGAGCCTGATAGGGACAGGCCATGACGCAGTAGCGGCAGCCGATGCAGATATGCTTGTCGACCAGTACGATCCCGTCGGCGCGCTTGAAGGAGGCCCCCGTCGGGCACACGTCGACGCACGGTGGCGAATCGCAATGCTGACACATCACCGGTAGCGAGCGCTCGACTCCGCTTTTGCGGTTCTTGATATTCACCTTGCGGATCCACTGGGCATCGGTGCGCGGGTGTCCTTCCGCCTTCCAGCCGTTCTCGCGCGAGCACGCGCCAACGCAGGCTTCGCAACCCTCGGCGCATTTCGACAGGTCTATCAGCAGACCCCAGCGCTTTTGGGCAGTCACCGGTTCCCCGCGCGGTTGACCCGGTTGCTGCGCGCCACCCTCTTGGGCGTAGGCCAGCAGCGTGACGTTGGGAGCCAGCGCAATGGTGGTGAAGGCCGCCGCACTCTTCAGGAACCAGCGCCGGGCCGTTTCGACAGGCGTCGAAGTCTCGCTGTTGCAGCCGCAATCAGCACTCTTGCCGCCATTGCATTTGCTCATGGCGATTTCCCCTTGAGATAGTCCGCGAGCGCCGCCAGATCGCGCTCGGTATTCAACTGGGAACTTTGTTCCCCTTCAACCGGACGTGATGCGTGGCACTCGAAACAGTCGACTTTGACAGCCGCGTAGTCGTGGCATGTCCTGCAGAAGTGCTTTGGATCTGCCACCGTGACCGCCTTGCCGTCCTCGCCCGTCACCGCATGGCACGATATGCAACCCTTGAGGTCGAACGGCCCCGCTCGCACCCCGTCGTGCACTGTCTTGTCGCGCTGATGGGTGAGAACGCTCATATGGTTGCGCCGCATCCAATCGGTCGGCGCGACGCATTTGTCGCCCTGGCCTCTCGCCGGTTTGGGCGCCATCGCCAATCGGGTTCCGGCCGGATTTGCGCCCTCTTGCGCGTAGGCGGGAACCGCCAGCCATGCCGACACGAGCATGGCTGACAGCAACACGTAGGCCCATCCGGCAATGTATGATTGCGCACCCATCATATCGCCTACTCGCCAAGCCCCATATGGATGTAGCCTGAAGGGCAGACGTCCGCACAGATGTGACAGCCGATACACATGGAATAGTCGGTGTAGACGTAGCGGCCGACGGCGCGCTCCTTTTTCGGAACCCGCTTGACCGCGGTCTGCGGACAGAACACCACGCAGTTGTCGCACTCGAAGCACATGCCACAACTCATGCAGCGCTTGCCTTCGTTGATCGCCTGCTCCTCGGTGAAGCCTTGCAGGCGCTCGTCGAAGTTGTTGAGCACCTTCTCCGCCGAGATGTGGATCTCGTCGCGCTTCTCGCGCGCTTCGTACTTGAAGTGCCCCTTGAACAGTTCGCTGTGCGGGATGATCTGCGTCGCCGACCGGTCTTCGTAGTTGTGTACGGCGAATTTTGCATCCGAGGTGCCGCGCACCTGGCCGCTGCCGTAGGGCTCGGGGTCGAGTGCACGCTGGTGCAGTTCGTTGAGCAGATTGAAGTGATGCACGTCGACCTTCGGGCGCTTCTCCAGCGGATCGCCGGAGAGGTAGTGGTCGATACTGTCGGCAGCAATCCGTCCATGGCCGATCGCCGTCGTCAGCAGGTGCGGGCGGATGATGTCGCCGCCTGCGAAATGCTTCGGCTTGTTCTTGACGTTGTAAAGCCGGTCGGTGGCGATAAAGCCCTTGCCGCCGTCCATCGGCTCGAGCCCTTCGAAATCGCCCATCTGGCCGATCGCCGAGATCACGATATCGCATTCGAGTTCGAACTCGGTACCTTCTTCGGGCACCGGCTGGTTGCCCTTCATCGAGCACTTGCACATTTTCAGCGCACGGGCGCGGCCGTTCTCGTCCTTGAGAACTTCCAGCGGCATGACGCTGCCCATCAGCTCGACGCCTTCGCGCATGGCGTCTTCGCGCTCGCGCTCGGCGGCCGTCATCTTCTCGATCGGGAAAAGCGAAGTCAGTGTCGCCTGCATATCGACGCGGCGGATGGCGCCGGCCACGTCGTGAGCCGTGTAGCCGAGCACGCTATGCGGATCGATATCCTTCTCCGCCTTGGTCGTCACGTGTCCGAGCCTGCGTGCCACCGAAGCGACGTCGATCGACGTATCGCCGCCGCCGACCACCACGATCCGCTGCGCCGTGCTGGCCACCCAGCCCTTGTTGAACGCATCGAGGAATTCCACACCGGAGATGCAGTTCGCCGTGCCTTCCCAACCTGGGACCGGCAACCCGCGGCCCTTCTGCGCACCGACCGCCCAGAAGATCGCGTCGAAGTTCTCTTCCAGTTCTTCGATCGAGATATCGCGGCCGACGCGCGTATTGGTGCGCACCTCGACACCCAGTTCGACAATGCGGCCGATTTCCTTGTCGAGCATCTCGCGCGGCGTACGGTAGCCTGGGATCCCGTAGCGCATCATGCCGCCGAGTTCCTCGTGCTCTTCGAACAGCGCGACGCCGTGACCCTTCCGGCGCAGGAAGTAGGCGGCCGCCAGACCGGCAGGACCGCCGCCGATAACGGCAATAAGCTTGTTGGTATAAGGTGCCACCGGCGGCAGCGACAGATTGTTGTCGTTCGCCCAGTCGCCGACGTACTGTTCGACGCCGTTGATGCCGACGAAATCGTCGACCTCGTTGCGGTTGCAGCCGTCTTCGCAAGGCGCCGGGCAGACCCGGCCCATGGTTGCCGGGAACGGATTGGCTTCCACCATCCGCTGGAAGGCGTATTCCTGCCAGGTCATATCCTTGACCGGCGGCTTGTCCATCTGCCGCGCGATGGCCAGCCAGCCGCGGATTTCATGCCCCGACGGGCAGCTCCCTTGGCAAGGCGGCGTCTTGTGCACGTAGGTTGGGCACTTGTAGGTCTTATCCGACTGGAAGATCTTCTCGGTAAGATCGTCCCAGCCCGTCCAAGCATTTTCCCCGTCCTTGAAGCGGCGGAAGGTGAGCTTGGTATTCTCTGTTTCGTCAGTCTTGGCCGGCTTGTCGGACATATCGTTCATTCCTTGGTGCCTTCCCTGTTTTATTCTGCCGCTTCGGGCGTCTTTGCTTCGTCCAGTTCTTTTTCCTGGATGGAACCCGTGAGCACGATTGCGTTTGAAACCATCTGGTGAACGCTCAAAATCGAGTTCACCTTGAAGCCGTAGGCCGGCAGCACCTTCGAGAACTGCGCCTTGCAGATTGCGCAAATCGCCGCGAGGTGTGTGACGCCGTGTTCTTCGGCGACTTCCTGCATCGCCCGCATCCGTGGCTGCGCGCCCTTGAGGCGAACGTCCATCAGGTCGTCGGTAAGGATGCCGCCCCCGCCCCCGCAGCACAGCGTCGCCTCTTTGATGGTATCGGGCGCCATGTCATAGAAGTGGTTGCAGCTGGCCCGCAGGATTTCACGCGGGATTTCGAACTGCCCGCCGGGCTTGTTGCCCATCCGGCTGCCGCGCGCCACGTTGCAGCTGTCGTGATAAGTGAGGCGGTACTGGTCGTTCTTCGACTTGTCGAAGCGCAGTTCGCCATTTTCGATCATGTCGTAGGTGAATTCGCAGATGTGCTGCGGGATGGGATAGCGCTGATCGAGGAAGTCGAACGGCCCCGCCAGCGTGTTGAGGAACGAATAGGCGACGCGCCAGGCGTGTCCGCACTCCCCGAACACGATCCGCTTCACTTGCAGGTCTTCAGCGGCCTTGCGGATGCGCAGGCTGACCTCGCGCATGTTCTCATACGAGCCGATGAACATACCGAAGTTCGCGGCCTCTGAAGCATACGACGACAGCGTCCAGGTGACGCCAGCCTCATGGAACACCTTGGCGTAACCCATCAGCCCGTCGATATGCGGTTCGGCGAAAAGGTCCGCCGATGGCGTCACCAGCAGGACATCGACGCCCTTCTGGTCGAGCGGCATCTTGATGTCGAGCCCGGTATCCTCCTGCAGCTCTTCCTCAAGCCCGTCGAGCGTCGAGCGGATCGCCTTGGCCGGAAGTCCGAGATTGTTGCCGACCTTGTAGACCTTGCCGATGATCTCGTTGCAGTATTTCTGCCCCTTGCCGACACTGTCCATGATCTCGCGGGCGGCCATCGAGACCTCGGCTGTGTCGATACCGAACGGGCAATAGACCGAGCAGCGCCGGCACTGCGAGCACTGGTGGTAATAGGTGTACCACTCGTCCAGCACGTCCTCGGTGAGGTCCTCGGCGCCGACCAGCCACGGCATGTATTTGCCGGCGAAAGTGAAATAGCGCCGGTAGACCTTGCGCATCAGGTCCTGGCGGCCGACCGGCATGTTTTTCGGATCGCCGGTGCCAAGGAAGTAGTGGCACTTGTCGGTGCACGCGCCGCACTTGACGCATGAATCCATATAGACCTGCAGCGATCGGTACTTGGTGAGCAGTTCGCCCATCTTCGAGATGGCCTTGTCCTGCCAGTCGTCGACGAGTTCGCCCGGGTAACCGAGCGCCGCCTGATGCGCGTCCTTGGCGACGAACGGCTTGGAGTCTCTCATCGATCCGCATGCAAGCTTCGGGATGGCGAGCGGATCGGTGTCGCTGTCGTCGACGATGAAGTCGCTGACCTTGGCCATTACAGAACCCTCTTGCCTCTCGAAAGGTAGGCCATCATTCCGCCTTCACCCTCGCTACCAGCCGCTCCGCCCAGGCCGCCACGTGACGAACCTCGCGCGGATTGTCGACCTGGTTGCGCGACGGGCTGAACAGCAGTCCCAGCCCGTGCAACAATTTCGAGAACGGGAAGATGATCATCATGAATGCGACGAGACCCAGGTGCACCAGCAGCACCGGATCAGCGGGAAGCGGGTTGAGCTCGAAGGACATCAGCCCAAGAAAGAACGCCTTCACCGCTACGATGTCGGTATGCACCACGTACTTCATGATCAAGCCGCTGCCGGCGATTGCGATCAACAAGACCAGCATCAGATGATCTGATGGCGCGCTGATGTAGCGGATGCGCGGGACCACAATGCGCCGCGCGGCGAGACCGATGAGACCTGCCAGCATCGCGAACCCGGCATAGATGCCGAACGGCTGCACCAAGACGACCCATCCCCATACCGGATCGGTGAAATAGCGCAGGTGTCGCAGCAGTACGACGAGTAGCCCGGCATGGAACACCCAACCGAATACCCATATCCACTTGTTCGCTTTGAACAGGCTTTCGAACAGCACGATCTCGCGGATCATGCGGAACACGACGCCGGTGCGCGTCACCGGCGCCGGCGTTGTCGGAATCTTCAAGGGAGCCGGTGCCGTTGCAAAGACCCAGATCTTGTATCCAAGTCCACCCAGGAGCACGAACGTCGCGGAGACGAACAGCACTGCGTACAACTGTGTGACCACGGCGCCGTCCCTCCCAGAGAAAACACCCGTCGGCAGTAGGAATTGTACCGGCGGGTCTTGCTAGTGTTCTGGATCAAACATTTGATTCCCGGGTGGAGGTCGTCAAATGTTTGTGAATCCAGAACACAATCAAAAGGTTGCCCAGTGTTCCGGGCTGACATTCAGGTTCCCGGCAGGGAACCATATGTCAGAGTCGGAACACGAGTGTCCCGATGCTGAAGTTCGCCACCAACCGGCCGCGGGCTCTCGCTCCAACTTCAGAATCAAAAGGGACACTGGAAGCAATAACTTGCTCGTGTGATCCAAAACCGAAAATTCGCTCCCGACCTTGCTGCAAGTGAATGCGAATTTCTGGTTCATCACACGAGCCGTTCAAACGCGATTAGACGCAGCCCGTCGGCTTCGGCAAACCGGCGATCTTGCACGCCTGCTTGGCCGGCCCGTAGGGAAACAGCTCATAGAGGTAGTCGTTGTTGCCCTTTTCAGGACCCATCGTCTTGGCGAGAGCCTTGGTCAGCACGCGCACTGCGGGCGCAACCTGATACTCTTCGTAATAGTCGCGCAGGAAGTTCACGACTTCCCAGCGCTCATCGTTCATCTCAAGCTCTTCGCTCTGCGCGATCATCAGCGCGAGTTCCGGATTCCAGTCGCTGAGGTCGGTCAGGTAGCCTTCTTCGTCGTGATCGATTTCGTTGCCGTTGAACATATATCCCATTGGTCGCTCCTACGTTCGCCGCTTTGGCTGGTTGGGTTGAAACTGGCTTCGCTCTCTTAGAGCCATGCCTGACTGGTCTTGTGCTGTGCCACGAGGTCCACAAATCCCTCATAATCGATGACGTTGATGCCGTCGATCATGCGCTCCTTGGTAATCCCGCGCGCATCCGCATCAGGCCCAAGCACGTAGAAGGCGACTTCGACCCTGCGGCCCCAGATGTCGCCGGAAGCGTCGGTTCCCTTCAGCGCACCTAACACGCCATCCTCGATCAGCAGCACCGCATCGCCCTTGCGGGTATGCCGCAGGCAGCTTTGCAGCGTCGTCGTCTGAAATGGTGACTTGTTGACCGTATGCAGCATCGATTTTATCCGTCTCGTCAGTGATCTCGATCAATCCTAGAAACTCAACACGACATCCTGTTGAGCCATGACTTCGCTGAGTTCGGCCCGGCTGACCAGTATGATCGATGGCTTCTCTTTGAAGTCGTCATTCTCGTCTTCGTAGGTGATCTCCTGCAGGTCGCCCAAGGTCAGGCCTCTCGACTGCAGGGATTCCTTCTCGACATAGAACTTGGTCACGCCGTAGTCCCCGAGCGCCCGGTAGGTATTGGCAAACTTTTTCATGCCGATACCTTTGGTGTCCTGCCCATTGGCAAGCTGGAACACTCCGTCGTCCAGGAACGCCAGGCTCACGTCCTGGTCGAATGCCGCGCCGATCAGCACGACTTCAAGGGCCTCCAGCGCGTAAATCGTGCCGTACGGCGCCTTGCGGTTCACGTAGAGGAACTTCTTCGGCACTTTTTTTCCGGTGCCTTTGGCTGCTTCGCTCATGGTTCCCCCCGATTAATCGCCGAACACCACGAGCCGGTCCGACTCGATGCCCATTTCGATCAGCTGACCGAGCCCCGAGATGCGGAAGCCTGGAGCCAGATTCGCCGCGCCCTCGCCTTTGCCATGACGCTTGGCCTCACCCTCATCGAGGATGCCTCGCCGCTGCGCCGCCGCGATACACACCACCAGGTCGAGCTTGTGCTCCTCGGCCAGGTCGCTCCAGGACTTCTGCAAGTTGCGATCATCCTGCGGCGGCACCGTCAGCCGCGAGCCGACGTTGACGCCATCATGATAGAAGAACACCCGCATGACTTCGTGCCCCTTGGCGAGCACCGCCCTGGTGAACTGCAACGCAGTATCGGAGGCTTGGTGTGTGTAGGGCCCTTCATTGACCAGAATGCTGAACTTCATTAGCCGCCTCTGAAATCTCCATTGACCTATGGACGAACGCGATCAACCCGAACCGTTTGGTTCAGAACCGGACGTGCGCCGACATGTTCATGTTGTGGCGTGCACCCACCCAGGTATCGAGGTGGTGCTTGGTGAACGCCAGACCGGTCTTCTCGAAGAACTGCGGCCAGCCGATACGCTCGATCCACTCGCCCATCCGCTCCCAGTGCTTGGCGTCGTCCTTGTAGGCGTAGAGGATCTTGCGAACGATCTCTTCGACTTCCGGCCAGCGCGGCGGATTGTTGGGCAGGTTCGCCACTACGAGTTTGTGGAACGCCGGGCGCGACCGCGCGTTGGAGTGCTTGCCGCCGACCCAGATCGCGATCTTGGTGCTTTCAGCCGAGTTGATCTGCATCGGCGGGCACGGCGGATAACAGGCGCCGCAGCAGATGCACTTCTTTTCGTCGACTTCAAGTGACGGCTTGCCATTGACCATGGTCGGCCGGATTGCCGCAACCGGGCAGCGTGCGACGACCGCAGGCCGCTCGCAGATATTGCCGACACGTCCGTGGTCGATCTTCGGCGGCTTGGTGTATTGCACGTTGATGGCGATATCGCCCTGACCGCCGCAGTTGATCTGACAGCACGACGTGGTGATGCGCACGCGCGTCGGCATCTCCTCGGTGATGAACTCCTTGTGCATCATGTCCATCAGGCTCTTCACCACGCCGGAAGCATCCGTTCCGGGAATATCGCAGTGCAGCCAGCCCTGGGTGTGCGAAATCATCGACACCGAGTTGCCGGTTCCGCCGACCGGGAAGCCTTCCTTGTTCAGCGCTTCGATCAGCGCCGGGACTTTGTCGAAAGATGCCACCATGAATTCGATGTTCGAGCGCGTCGTGAAGCGCACATGGCCCTCGCCCTGGGTATCGGCGATGTCGCACAGCTTGCGGATCGTATAGACGTCCATCTGGCGCTGCGTACCGGCGCGCACCGTGTAGATCTCGTCTCCGTTCTTGGCGACGTGACGCAGCACGCCGGGGCGTGGACGCTCATGCCAGGCCCAGTTGCCGTAGTTTTTTCGCATCACCGGATGCATGTACTGCAGCGGATCCGGCACGCCCGATTCGGTCGGCTTGCGCGGTTTCGGCGGCGTTGCGGGCTTCGGTGTGCTGGACGCTTCGGTAACGTTGCTCATGGATGTGACTCGCTTCGATGATTGGATCGCCGAGTGAGACAGGCTTTGCCGCAGCCAAGCCCCACTTCATATGTCGAATGTGTATCGGATGCAGCCCTGGGGCCGGAAATCCGGGCCGGCCGAAGCCGGCCCCGTTCCTTCAGCGGCTATTCCGCAGCGTCGAGCTTGCTGCCGTCCGGACGCAGTCCCTTGCGCGCGAAGTACTTCTCCGCCTCTTCGGTGAAGTCGTCGGTCCTGACGTAGCACGACGTGCGCGGGTGCTTGACCATGTTCGGATCCGGTTCGATATCGAGTGCATCGAGGAATGCGGGCAGACCGATCCGATCCAGGGTTTCACCGATCCGTTCATGCTCGAGCGCGTTGTCGGCGAAGAAGTCGATCACGCGCTTGGCGAAATCGTTGAGCTTCGCGTAATCCTCATCCGACTCAAGCTTCATGAACGGGATGATCATCGTGCCCATCAGGTCGCCGACCTTGAGCGAACGCTTGCCGCCGATGAGGATCGAAACCCCCTTGTCGTCGCCGGGCGCCAGCGCCTTGTGCATCACGTTGATGCAGTGCATGCAGCGCACGCAGCTCTTGTTGTCGATATCGACCGTATCGTCGTCGTTGAGCGAGATTGCGCGCGTCGGGCACATCGCCACGACATGGTCGATCGTGTACTTGCGGCCCTGCTTGGCGACGTAGGCTTTGACCTCTTCCTGGTCGACCTTGATATTGTCCCGCCAGGTGCCGATCACTGCGAAGTCGGCGCGGTGGATAGCGTTGACGCAGTCGTTGGGGCAGCCCGAGAACTTGAACTTGAACTTGTAGGGCAGCGCCGGGCGGTGGATCTCGCCTACGTTGCTGTTGATGACGGTGCGCAGCGCGCGGGCTTCGTCGAAGTTCGACATTTCGCAGCGCGCATGCCCGACGCAGCTCATCGACGTTCTGAGCGCCGGACCGGCGCCGCCGAGGTCGAAGCCGATTTCGTTGAGCTCGTCGAATGCCTTCTGGCAGCCGGCCGTCGTCGTGCCCTGGAACATGATGTCGCCGGACTGACCGTGGAACGCAATCAATCCTGAACCATGACGTTCCCAGATGTCGCACATTTTGCGCAACACGTCGGTATCGTAATGGAAGCCGGCAGGCGGCATCACACGCAGCGTGTGAAACTCTTTCGATTCAGGGAACTTGTCACCGACTTCGGAGAAGCGCGGAATGATGCCGCCGCCGTAACCGAACACCGAGACCGTCCCGCCCTTCCAGAAACCGAGGCGCTCCGTATAGGAGTGCTCGAGCTGACCGAGCAGGTCGTTCACCATTGGTGCGTATTGTTTGTCAGTGCTGTCGCGCAGACGCTTCAGGCCTGTGACAAAACTTGGCCACGGACCGCCTTCGAGCTGATCAAGTCGCGGTGTTGCGTGGTTCTCTTTGGCGGCCCCGTTTCCGTTGGCACCCTTACCTTGATCGACTGTGTCGGTCATCGACAGCCTCCTCGTTGTTCCTGCCTCAAACGCCTGTCGAAAAAATCGACAATGACGCCGCTAGTCTTGCCGATGGCCTTGGCCATCGATACCCGTTACATCTTGTTGGGTCGGCGGGGTCGAAGCTATCTGGCCACGCAATTCCAAAATGTTCGGGCAATTGAGCATATTTGGCCTGCTTCATGCGCAGGCTCTCAAGTTTAACACTCGCTCCATCATATCTACGAATGCAAATATTGCAATACGTAGTTGAAAAGAGTTAAGCTGACCGCCATCTGCATCCCCAACCTGTGGTAAATCGGATGCGCATCCAAAGTTCGGAGGCGGGTATTGGAACGCGAAAACGGCGCCTGCACCTGCACAGCGCCAGCCCAATCGACACCATATGACCTACTTGACGCCACCCCTTTCCGGCTGTGGCGCGAGAAAAAACTTGCCGCTTTCCCCAGCAATGCTTCCGACATCGTCGTGCCGATCGAGAATATTAGCCATCCCAGCCCAACTGAGCGAGCCGAGATTTTCGACCGATTGGCCCGCGCCAACATGGCGATCTACCGTGCCCCAGCCGAACTTGCGGACGACGAACCACGCCTCAGGAGCCAGCTGATTTCGTTCCTGTCGGAATTCGGCCTCGTCAGTTGCGAAAACCACCGCTCCGCCGAGGATGATGGTTTCGTGGTCATCGAAGTGTCCGACACCCCCTCCAAGCGCGGCTTCATCCCGTATACGACCCGGCCGCTGAATTGGCATACGGACGGCTACTACAATCCCGCACAGGCGCCAATTCGCGGGATGCTGCTGCACTGCTCTCGATCGGCGGTCCGCGGCGGCGAGAACGCGCTGCTCGATCCCGAGATCGCCTATATCCGGCTGCGCGACCGCAACCCGGATTGGATCGCCGCCTTGATGCATCCCGAGGCTATGACCATACCCGCCGCCATCGAGGACGACGGCAGCGAGCGCCCGACAAGCGTCGGCCCCGTATTCATGGTAGATCCCGGTGACGGGCAACTGGTGATGCGCTATACGGCCCGCACCCGCAACATCATCTGGCGGGACTGCAAGGCAACCCGCGCAGCCGTCGCCTTCCTCAACGATCTGCTGACGGGCCAGGGCGAGCCCCACATATTGAACGTGCGTCTGGCCCCGGGTGAGGGCCTCATCTGCAACAATGTGCTACACACGCGCACCGGCTTCGACGAGGCCGAAGGCACGCACAGGCGCGTGCTTCGCGCACGCTTTGCTTCCCGCGTCGGGGCCCGGCCAATTCCATTAGAGAGAGCAACATGAAACAAAGAGTCGAGCCCGATCAGGGCCTGATCCGCCTCAGCGAACTCATCATCCGTCATCCCGAAATTAGTGCGTTCAATGAACTGCTTGTCGTGGTCGCCATGGCAGCCTCCGACGGCGCGCGCTTTATCGAATACGACATCAAGCCCGATTACCGGGACACGCCGAAGCGCTGGGAAGGCCAGGTTGAACGGGCCTTCTCGCTCGGCGCACGCTATCTTGGGGATACCCCGTGAGCGAACCAGTTGTTACGGACATCCAGCAATTCGAAGCGCCATTCGGTCGAAAAGTGCTCCTGCAGGACGTCGCCCACGAGAGCGGTTTGAAGCTGATGCGCATACGCATTCGCGAAGGCACGCGCTTCACGATTTTGGACATCGACGCTGCGACGGCACGCGAGTGGTCCGAAGCGATGCGCGAGTGGGCCGCCGCCAACGCCGCAGACGGCGGCGGAGATAGCGACCGTGGTGAGTGATCGCGAAATGCAGGAACTTCCGATTAATCTCAACCTGAGGGGCAAGAAGGTCGTCGTTTCCGGCGGCGGGATCATTGCTGCGCGCCGAGTGGAAGCAGCGCTCAAGGCTGGTGCCAATGTCCTTGTCGTGGCTCCCTCGCTCGGTCCCGATTTCCACTCGTTTGCCGACCACGCCTGCTTCCGCCACCGGGCCGGACAGCCTCAGCCTCGGGACTTCGAGGGAGCACTTCTCGCCTACGGCGCCAGCGACGACGATGCCACCGACCGGCTGGTCTACACGCTGGCAAGCGAACTTGGCGTCCTCGTCAACGTTTACGACAAACCCGAATGCTGCGATTTCTCCACGCCGGCGATCCTTGACCGCTCCCCCTTGCTGGTCGCGGTTTCTTCCGCCGGCGCCTCCCCGCTGTTGGCCAGGATGATCAAGGAACGCCTCGAAAGTCTGATCCCCGCGAGCTACGGACAGCTCGCCCAATTCCTTGGAAGCATCCGCGACGAGGTCGCAACCAGAATCGCCGATCCCCGCGAACGGCGCCACTTCCTGGAGCGGATGCTCGACAGCCCGATCGCCGACCTGGCGATGGCCGGCAACGAAACTCGTGCCCGCGAACTGCTCGCCGAGGAACTCGCCGTTATCGAAGCAAAGGATGCCAGCGCCGCCACGCTGGGCGAGGTCTATCTCGTCGGCGCCGGCCCGGGCGATCCCGATCTCCTGACCTTCCGCGCCATGCGCCTGATGCAGCGCGCCGACGTCGTTGTCTACGACAGGCTCATCGGCAGTCAGGTCCTCGATCTGGTCCGTCGCGATGCCGAACGGGTCTACGTCGGCAAGCGGCGCAATCAGCACGAACTGCCCCAGGAAGACATCAGCCGCCTTCTCGTCACGCTCGCCAAGCAGGGCAAACGCGTACTCCGCCTGAAGGGCGGCGACCCGTTCATCTTCGGCAGGGGCGGCGAGGAAATCGAGATGCTCGCCGACGAAGGCATTCCCTTCCAGGTCGTGCCCGGCGTTACCGCCGCCTCCGGCTGCGCCAGCTACGCAGGAATACCGCTCACCCACCGCGACCATGCCCAGGTCTGCATCTTCGTCACCGGCCACGCCAAGAACGGTCGCCCGGACCTCGACTGGCCGCTGCTGATCCAGCCGAACCAGACAGTGGCGATCTACATGGGGCTCGCCATGCTTCCCGGCCTGACCAGGGAATTCATCGACCGCGGCGCCAGCCTCGACACCCCCGTCGCCGTCGTCGACAACGGAACCCGTCAGAACCAGCAGGTGATTACGGGAACGATTGCGACCATTGCCGAATCCGTTGCCGCCGCCGGAATCAAGGGCCCGGCCATAACATTCATCGGCTCCGTGGTGAGGCTGCACGAAAAATTCGCGTGGTTTCGCCCGCACGAGACCACGGCACAGAAATTCACAACCGAAATGGGCAAAGGAGGAAACATATGACGCTTACATTCAACGGTGAGGAAGTCGAGACGACCGAGACGGGGTATCTCGTCAATCTCGAAGACTGGAACGAGGATCTCGCGCGCGAGCTGGCCGCCGTGGAGGGCATCGAACTCACCGAGCGACATTGGGATGTGTTGAATTACCTGCGCGAGGAATACATGGACAATAACCAATCGCAGCCCAACACCCGCACCATCGTGAAAGCGATGAGTGATGCATGGGGTGAGTCGATCGACCAGAAGGTTCTTTACGACCTTTTCCCGCTCGATCCCTCCAAGCAGGGCGGCAAGATCGCGGGCCTGCCCGAAAGCCGGCGCAAGGGTGGCTATTAAGGCCCAAGCGGTCGCGAACAGAGAACAGCAGCCCCGGCTTTCGGCTGGGGTTGCTGCGAGGAATTCCGCCGCGTGAACATCCGCCGGACGGAAGATCGCGCAACCAACGCCGAAACAATCCTGTGTGAGGTCTGAAATGACGGAACAAGCCAACCGACTTGGCGCCGTACTGGCGGCCATTGACGCAGCCAACGCCGACGACCCGCGCACGACGATCGTCGATGGTGAGGCGCGGCCCTATGAAATCGTCTACGCCGAGCGAATGACCGCGCGGCTCAAGTCGATGTACCCCGACGCCAGCGAGCTCCTGAGCATTGCCGCCCGCGCACAACACATCCGCCGCTGGGACATCCCGCGCGACCGCTATCCGGAAGGCCGCGCCGGTTACAACGACTGGCGCAAGGCGTGCCGCGAACATCACGGCGAGGTCGTCAGCCGTATCATGGCCGAGCACGCCTACGCGGAAGACGAGATCGCCCACGTGGTCAAGCTGCTGAAGAAGGAGCAGCTCAAGAAGGACCGCGAATCCCAGGCGCTAGAGAACGTCGTCGACGTGGTTTTCGTCGAGCACTATTTCGACGATTTCCTCGCCAAGTACTCAACCTACACCGAAGACAAGATGATCGACATTGTCGGAAAGACGCTCCGCAAGATGTCGCCGAAGGGCCATCAGGCAGCCCTGGCGCTCGATCTGCCGGAGTCGACGCGGCGCCTCGTGATGGCCGCCGTGGAACGCGAGGCCGACACCCTCGCCAAACTCGCCAAGGTGGCCCTCGATTAGATCTAGACCAAGTCGCCGGCGTTTGATCGGCGGCACCAACAGGAAACAACCTCATGAGCACTACGAAGGATAGGGTATTGGCGCGTCTGACCGACGTCCCGGGACCGGATGGAGAAAGCAACATCGTCGAACTCGGGCTCGTCTCCGAAATCGTTATCAAGGACGACCGCGTCTATTTCGCAATTACCGTACCAGCCCACCGCGCTGGCGAACTCGAAGCCATGCGCGAAGCGGCCGAAGCCGCCGTTTCCGGCATCGACGGGATCGGCACGGTTACCGCCGTTCTGACGGCCGATGAGGCCCCATCGAGCGGCACCAATGGAGCTGCCGGCGCGGCTCACGCTCCCCCCGCAGGCCAACAACCTGCATCCCCGATCGCCAGCGCCACGGGCGTCCCCGGTCTGCCTGGTGTCCGCCACATCGTGGCGGTTGCCTCCGGCAAAGGTGGCGTCGGCAAATCGACCACGGCCGTCAATCTGGCGCTCGGATTGCAGGCGCTGGGCCTCAAGGTTGGCATCTTCGACGCCGACATCTACGGACCTTCGCAGCCGCGCTTGCTGGGCTTGACCGGGCAGATGCCCCACGCGACGCCCGATGAGCAGAAGCTGTTGCCGCTCGAAGCGTTTGGCCTTGCCGTGATGTCGATGGGCTTCCTGATCGAGGAGGATGCTCCGGTGGTTTGGCGCGGCCCCATGGTGGTGCAGGCGCTCCAGCAGATGCTCTACGACGTCGCCTGGAACCATGCTGGCGATCTCGACGTGCTGGTCATCGACATGCCGCCCGGGACCGGCGACGTTCAGCTTACCCTCGCCCAGCAGGTGCCGCTGACCGGCGCTGTGATCGTATCAACGCCCCAGGATCTCGCGCTGATCGATGCCCGCAAGGGCCTCAACATGTTCCGCAATGTTGACGTTCCCGTCCTCGGCATCGTCGAGAACATGAGCTACTTCATCGCCCCCGACAACGGCAAGCGCTGGGACATTTTCGGCCACGGCGGCGCCGAGCGGGAAGCCGAGCGCCTTGGCCTGAAATTCCTCGGAGGCGTCCCGATCCACATGGATATCCGCGAACTCTCCGATGCCGGCACGCCTGTCACGGCCGTCCGCCCGGACAGCCCGGAAGCCGAGGTCTTCAAGGAAGTCGCCGCACGCGTGTGGTCGGAAGTCCAGGCATCCCAAGGCGTCGAGGCCCCCGTCATCAAGGTTTCCCCCGAGCGCGACACCATGCGGGTGACCTACAAGGATGGCTACTCCTACGATTTTACCGCGGAATTCCTGCGCGTCGTCAGCCCCTCGGCGGAGGTTCAAGGCCATTCCGCCGAGCAGCGCGTTACCGTTCCAGGCAAGCGCGGCGTCAGGATCCGCGATCTGAAGCCCGTCGGCAAATACGCTGCCAAGATCACCTTCGACGACGGGCACGATACCGGCCTCTACAGCTGGTCCTATCTCCAGGAACTGGGGTTGAAAAAGGATAAGCTTTGGGCCGACTATCTAGCCGAACTCGAAACAAAAGGGCTGAGCCGCGACTGATCAGACCGGCTCCCTGCAACGATCAGCGACAGACAAGCCGGGTGGCGCGGGCTGACAGCCGCGCCATTCGCTTGGCGAAGCCGCCGCCTACGCCGCCGTTCGCTGGACGTGCCCGTTGGTTGCGCGCGCTTCGCCTACTTCAGCGCGATTTCGAGCGCTTGGTAGGCCCGCGCGAAATGCCTGAGTGAGAATTCGACACTCATCTTCTTGTCATCGGAATCGGCAAAACCGATCTGGATCTTCTTGTTGGTCTTCAAAGCGGCAAGCAGCTCATCGTCGAGCGGCAGTTTTGCAAAGCACCCAGCCCAATTGCACTGATCCAGGCGCGAACGGTAGGCCAGCGTGCTGAGGCTGCTCGTTCCGTCCATGACGGCCAGCGAAACGCCCGACTGAAGGTCGACCGCGGCTGGCAGCTGGATGCGGATGTAGGACTTTTCATTTTTGAAAAGTCGGATCTGGATGCTGACGTGCTTGCCTCGCGATGGACCGCTTTTCAGCCGAACGCGCCTGATAAGCCGGCAGCCTTCGACGATCCCGTCGCTGGCCTTCGTACAGCTCTGTATCCAGCCGGCGCGGATCTTCGCTTTGGTGTTCTGCGCCGAGGTCCGGGTCGCAGGCTGCAAAACGAAGGCGGCAATTGCAGCCGCCAGGCAAATGTAGGCGTTCCTACTCAAACGTGTCCCCATTTCTAGCCCTCGCCCTTCGCCGTCTATCCGGCGCCGTACGCTCAATTTCTGCGGCATCCGGGCATCGCGATGCGGCCATAACTAATCCAAACCGCAAATGGATGGAACATGCCCGCGCCGCCCGATGGCGATCAGGACCAGCCGATTCGCAACGTGCTTAATCGGCCGCCCTGCCGAAAGCGCCATCCCTCGAATTGCCAGACGCCATGATAAAGACGCCATGATAAACAAGGCAACCATGTGAAGACCGGTTGCAACCGTTAACCCGTGGCGCGACCAGCGAGCACGTCGGCTGGATTGGCGAACACTCGAACCGCGATGCAGTGCCCGCCCCAACAAAGCACCCCGGAAGACCAATGCTTCCGGGGTGCAAGTCGGGCGGATCTTGGCCCGCCGAGCGATGTTGTTTTTACAGATCACAAGCCCTTCAGAAGGTCCTTGAGATAGTCCTCGCGGCGCTTCCACATCGCCTGGACTTCCTCCCGGTTCATGATCTTGAGCGGCGAACCGCCCGACTTCATCTGTTTTGCCACCTTGGCATCCTTGAACATTTCCGGCACGGCCTTGGCAAGCTTGTCGATGACGTCCTGCGGGGTTCCCTTGCGGACCATCAAGCCGCGGAAGTTCACCGACGAGTCGTCGACATCGAACCCGGCTTCCTTGAACGTCGGCACGTCAGGCAGGAACTCCGTATTCCGCTCAATGTCGGCAATCGCGAGGATCTTCAAGGAATCCTGGCTGCGGAAGGCATCCGACAGATTGTTGACACCGGCCATCACCTGACCTCCGATGACCGATTTGAGAGCAGGAGCCCCGCCCTTGTGCGGCACATAGGCGAGCTTGACGCCGGTCGCCTTTTCCATCTGCAGGTAGGCGATGTGGTGGCCAACGAACAGACCGGCACCCGATACCGTCACCTTTCCAGGGTTTTCCTTGGCGAAGTTGACGAGGTCGGCGACGGTGTTGAACGGGCTGTCCTTGCCCACCACCAGAACCGCCGGGTCCGCGCCCCAGTTGGCAATCGGCTCGAGATTATCGATCGTGTACTTGGTCTCGAATTTGATCGATTGGGCGATGAAGTGGGGAATGTTGTAGGCGGCGAGCTCATAGCCGTCGGTACCGCCGTTGGTGGCAAAGGCTGTCCAGCCGACCTTGCCGCCGGCACCAGGCTTGTTGACGATGACGATCGGCTGGCCGAGGTATTTCTCGTCGGCGGCCATCATGGTCACGATGCGTGCCTGGAAGTCCGTCGCCCCGCCAGGGCTGTAGGCGACCATCACGCTGACCGGGCGATCAGGATAGCCCTCTGCAACCGACGGTCCGGCGATGGCAACAGAAGCCAAACCGGCCAGGCCTGCTATGAAACGTTTCATTGTGTCGTATCCTCCATCTTTCCTTGGTTGTACCGCTCCGCAGTTTGGTGATTGCCGGGATCTGTGCCCCGTTTAGATGAACATCCCGCGTGGAGTCTGCACGCGCAGCCCCATCGCGAAAACCACATAGATCAGCGTCATGAACCCAGCCGTGACGGCAACACGCATCAGCCACGTCGAAGCCAGCTTGTGCGACTTCGGATCGTAAAGCGAATAGAGCACGAAGAAGGCCAGCGTCGCTGCCGCATAGAAGCCGAGGGTGGGGATCGCCACGAAAATGTAGGCAAGCATCAGCGCGATCGCCGGCGCCGTATTCTGCAATTGCTCGACACTCATTCCCGAGCCGGTCCGGTTGGCTCCGCGCAAGGCCCGCAAGAAAGCGACAACCGCGAGCCCGACGAACGCAACCGCGATCAGCTGCGGAAACAGATAGGGCTGCGGATCCTCGACACTGAAGCTGACCAGTGCAATCCACAAGCCAAGCGCCAGCACGACGCCGGCTGCAACCGCCTGCTGCAGTCGCCCAGCAACGTTATCGCTCATGTTGCTGCCTCCCCGACGGCATCGAGCCGTCGCATGCGGATCTCGGTCGCAACCGAATAGACGATCGAGAGGACGACCAGCGAGATCAGCACGAGGTTCATGGTGCCGAGACAGAAGTAGGAGAACATTCCATCTCCCGCCTGCGCGATGATGCGACCCTGCACGTAGTTCGATTCGGCAATCGGGCCCAGGATCACGCCGAGCACCAGCGGCGCCGGACTGAACCCGTACTGCTGCAGGAAATACATACCGATGCCGAGCATCAGCATCACCACCACATCCGACTGTGAATTCTGAACCGAGTAGGCGCCGAATACGGCCAGAACCAGAATACCGCTCGCCAGAATCGCCGGTGGAATCCGCACGACATGGGCAGCGAGCCCCGCGATATAGAGCCCGAAGATCATCATCAGGAACTGCCCGACGAGCAGCGAGTTGATGAAGGCCCAGGCGACGTCGCCATGCTTCTCGAACAGGTTCGGGCCGGGGAATATTCCGTGAATGAGCAGCCCGCCCAGAAGTACCGCCGCCGTCGGACTTCCCGGCACCGACAGCGTCAGCAGCGGAACCAGCGACGGACCTACCATCGCATTGTTGGCGGTCTCGGCAGCCACCACGCCTTCGGGATGCCCGGTTCCGAATTTTTCCGAATCCGGCGAGAACCTGCGCGCCTGATCGTAGGAGACGAGGCCGGCGATCTGGCCGCCAGCCCCAGGAATAAGCCCGATAATGACGCCGACGATGCTGCCGATAGTCAACGCGCGCGGGAACCCCAGCGTGATCTTCGCCGACTTCCACACGCTGTGCGGCTTTACCGATACGAGTTCGAACGTGCGCTTGTGCCTGCCGCCCTCGAGCATCTCGATGACCTGCGGGATGGCAAACAACCCGATGAGTGCAGCGATGATGTGCACTCCGCCTTCGAGATGCTCCGAGAAGATGAACCGCTCGACGCCCTGGATGGAATCGTAGCCGATCATCGCGATCCACAGGCCGACACACCCGGCCAGCAGACCCTTCACGACAGACTTGGAATCAAGTGAGCCGATGATCGTTACGCCGAGAATGGCGATCCAGAACAGGTGCGAAGGCCCGAAGCTCAGCGCCCATTGCGCCAGCACTGGCGTAAGGAATATAAGGACGAGAACGCCCAGCACGCCGCCGATGAACGATGCAATGAAGCAGAGCTGAAGCGCCTTCGCCCCCTCGCCCTTGCGCGCCATCGCATAGCCGTCAAGAGCCGTCGCGATATTCGCCGGTGCCCCGGGAATCTTCAGAAGAATTGCGCTGACCGCGCCGCCGGCGACGGTGGCCGTATAGGCCGCCCCCAGCAGCATCAGGCCTTGCGCCGGATCCATATGGAACGTGAAGGGAATGAGCAGCGCCACCGCCATCGTCGGTGACAGGCCGGGTGTCGCCCCCAGCAGCAGGCCGCCGATCGTGCCGGCGCACAGTATTGCCATCGAGGACAGCGTGAAGACCGGTCCGAAGTGGTACAGAAACTCCATTGTCCGCCCGTCGCTTTAGCTTGCGTTTCCTGCGCGGCGTGCCGTTGTTCTTAGGGTGTCCAGAGTGACATCTGGTGGCCGCCTGTTCCATAGTGCTACCGAATGAAAATGCCTCTGCAAACGTTTTCATCGAACATTTGCCGGGCTGAAGTTCAAATGCTCCCGGAGGTCGGGCCATGGCACGCAGGCTGTTACGCAAAAGCATTCCCGGAATCATCGACGTTGCCCGGCTTGCCGGCGTTTCGCCCGCCACCGTCTCGCGCTACTCCAATCAGCCCGATGTTGTCCGATACGAGACCAGAAAGCGCATCGAGTCTGCGATTGAGGAACTCGGATACGTTCCCAACGGTGCCGCGCGCAGCTTGAACATGGGCGCCAGCGGCACCATCGGCCTGATCGTCCCGACCATCGACAACGCGATCTTCGCCGAACTCGCCCAGGCATTCTCAACCGCGTTGTTCCGTCATTCGCGCACCATGCTGATTGCCGCGCACGGCTACGACCTCACGCGCGAATCCGTCCTGGTCGAATCCTTGATCGAGCATCGCGTCGATGCCCTCGCCGTTGTCGGGCTGAAACACGAAGAGCCGACCTTCGAGATCCTTTCAAAACGGGATATCCCCGCCGTCATGCTGTGGAATTACCGCGAACGTCAGCCATTCCCCTGCATTGGCGTCGACAACCGCGAAGTCGGCCGAGTAGCAACCGAGCACCTCATCGAACTGGGCCACCGCGATATCCTTTTCCTGTTCGCCGGGATGCGCGGCAACGACCGCGCTGTCGACCGCCGTTCGGGCGCTCTTTCGGCGATGGCCGCCGCTGGCATAGACGTGCCTCGCGCCCGCCGTGCGATCAGCCCCTATGATGTCCAGGCTGCCAAAGAGCTGGCCGTCAAGGCGCTTACCGCGACCCCCAGACCCACCGCCATCTTCTCCGGCAACGACGTCATCGCTCTCGGGGTCCTGTTTGCCGCCATGTCGCTCGGCATTCGCATCCCCGACGACCTGTCGGTGATCGGTATCGGCGATTTCAGAGGCTCTTCGGCGGTCGAACCGGGCCTGACGACGGTGCGAATACCGGCCCGCAGGATCGGCCGCCGCGGCGCCGAAATCCTGATCGAGATGCTCGACTGGCCGGTCGCCGAGACACGCCACGACGAGCGCCTCCCAGTCGAAGTGCTGCTGCGCGGGTCGACCGCGCAAATCTGATTCGTTGGCCGGTTGCGATTGTCAGCCCAGCCCTTGCGCGGCCAGCGCAGCCTTTGCCGCAGGTCGTTCCGCCATCCTTGCCATGTGCGCGCGCACGCGCGGGTGCCGTTCGGCGGGAACTCCATCCACGTCGAGCCAGCGCGAGGCGGTAAACAGGTAGGGATCGCAGATACTGTAGCTTTCACCCATGACCCACTCGCCTTTCAGCATTCCGTTCTCGATGAGATCAACCGCGTCGCCCATCGTTTCTGCGACCTTGCCCTTCATGTGCTCGATCGCCGCTGGATCGTCCGCCCAGCGTGACCCGCGCATGCGGTGTGCATGCGCCACGTGGACGGTCGCGCACAAATAGGCATTGAACGCCTGAACCTGCGCGAACTCGAATGGGTCTGCCGGCGCAAGGTTGGCTGCCGGATGAGTTTGCGCAATATATGCCAGCACGGCCGGCACTTCTGTGATAACGCCGCGATCCGTGACCAGCGCCGGGACGCGTCCTTTCGGGTTGATGGCGAGATATTCAGCGCCGCGCTGTTCGCCAGCCGGAAAGTCCAGCCTTGTCGCTTCGTAGTCCGCGCCGGCTTCTTCCAGGGCTATGTGGACCGAGAGCGCGACGGTGCCGGGGGCGTAATAGAGCTTCATCATCGGAAAACCTCAATGTTTCGGGTTAGGTGGCAGGCCAGATGCGCCGGGCTACATACGGCGATCCGGGAAAGTGTTCCAGGACAACCGGCGACCGCTCGCCCCAATCGGGCGCGATCGCTATGTCCAATGCGGCAAACCCTTGATCGCCGGAGCTGAAGCCCGACAACGTGACATGCTTCATTTGTCCGACAGTTGGCAGATATTTCGACATCGAACGGAAACCCTGCATTTCCGACAGCGCCGGTCGCAACGCCTGAACGCACCACGCGCCGTAAGCTTCATCCTGCCCCGGGACATCGCAGCATGTTATCAGGACCGCTTCCGCCGCACCGGCAGCGACCCCGGGCCTGATTTCAAACGACCATTCACGCGCCGCAACGATACTGTTCGAATTCGAGCGATACCCCATCATGGTGCGCGTCAACTCGGATTGGTTCGGTTTGATCTGCGCTGGGCTCGGGTTGAGAAACACCGCCGTATCTGTACCGCCGAACACCGCGATATAGCCGGCCGTGCCCTCGCTGCTATCCCCGTCGCCGACGGATCTGGGAGTGCCGTCCTTTGAAATCACCGCGTAGTGGCCGGCCGAGATATACCCCGGCCTCGCCAGCTTCTCTGGAATGTGGACGTTGTCGAACCAGTCGAGATAGTCGCCCCGGTGCTCTTCGCCGAGATCGTATAAAATCGCCCAGATCGCCCCGTCCATCGCGCGCCCCTTTTTCGGACTCCCTTCGAGTCCGTTCCCGCCTCAGATCACTTCATCGCTACGGTCGTCGGTTTCGCCATACCGCTTGAGCACGGCCGGCCGCGTACCCTCGTAGACCTTGTCGAGCCCCTTGGCGATCTTGGCGTTCTCGCGCTCGAACAGGCTATTGCCCTGTAAGTCGCTTTCGACGATGAACGGTCCGAAATTCTCCACTTCGATCACCCACATCGCCTGCGCCAGCCCCAGTTCCTGGCGCCAGTGTACGCTCCTCACATTCTTGACGCCGCGTCCGAGAAGCGCACCGGTACCGTATCCCACGGTCGTCAGGTAGATCGCTCCATGCGGTACGAAATGCTTGCGGTAGTCGTCCGAACTCATGCCGCCCTTGCCGAGAATGAGCTTCGCGCCCGACTTCTCCAGCCATTGCCCGATCCACTTCGAAAAGCGGAACGACGCGGTCGCTGTTACGGCGCCCATATTGAACGTCCCGTCCGGCTCGATGGCCGCAGCCGGCGAACAGTGGAAATTCGCGCCGCTTAACTGTGGCAGGTCGATCGGCAGGCCATGCCCTTCCTCGACAACGCGCCGGTAGACTCCTTCGCGCGCGGTGTAGACCGTTCCGTCGAGATAGACGACGTCGCCGAGTTCCAGCTGGCCGAGATCCTCCGCGCTGGGCTCGGTCTTCAGGCGAACTTTCTTGAAGGTTGCGTTGCTGGCCATTCAACCGTCTCCCGGCGCTGATAGGGGGTGAACCATTGTGGATCGGTGCGGTACTCGACCGTGCCGTCGCCGTGAATGCGCGCGCACGCCCGCCGCGAGGACAGGCAGAACGCGTGCACACTCATTTGCATGCCTCCGGTGTGGCAGAACCCGACTTCGATATGGCAGTCGATCACCATTGACTTGCCGACGAACCCCATGGCGCCCATGCCGATCGAATTTCCCAGTTCCTTGAACTCTTCTTCAAGCTTGGCGATACCCGGATCGGGATTGCGGTCGCCGACGGTTCTGAGACACGCGGCACGCTTGCCGAGCACCATGCAGGTATCCTTCGAGCCGCCCAGGCCGATGCCGATGATAGCCGGCTGGCAGGAAAGACCGCGCTTGCCGAAGGCGACCAGCGAGTCGAGATAGAACCGCTTGATGCCCTCGATCCCGTCGGAGGGAAACAGCATCCGGTAGTCGGTTCCAAACAGCCCGCCCTTGTGCACGGTAATAAGGTCGATCCAGTCCCCGTCCGGCTCGAAGGCAACCTCGATCTCCGGCGCATTGATGCCGACGTTGTTGTCGTGGTCGGTGCGCCATAACGGGTGCACCCGGTTCGGCCGCAGCGGAACCCCATTGGTTGCCCTCGCGGTCGCCCGCCGCAACGCGGCTTCAAGCGCCACCGGCCCGCCCTCGATCGCCGCTTCGTTCGCCAGCTTGACATACCAGCGCGGACATCCCGTATCCCCGCACATCGCCCGCCGGTCTTCCTTGGCGGCCTGGTAATTGTCGAGCATCGCCTGCAGCACGAATGAGGAAAGGTCGCCGTCCTCCACGGCGGCGGCCCCTTTCAGGCCTTCAAGATAATCGTCCGGGATCTCGATGGCCGCCTTGTCCATCAGCGTTTCGGCGGTCGCTTGAATAACGTCTGTCGGGATCATCGCTATCTCCTCAGGCCGGCGCTGCGACAAGCGTTTCGGATTCGCCGGCAATCAGCGTCTCGCCGGGCTTCACGATCGTGAACTCCACCGGTTCGCGCGAAATGGACAGCCCGCCATCAGTGCCCTGGCGCGCCACGGTGAAGTAGGACGTTTCCAACTCCCCCTGATCGGGGAAGTCCTCGCGGTAGTGTGCGCCTCGCGAATTCTCCCGCCACAGCGCCGCGCCGGCGATAACCTCGGAGGTGTCGATCAGGCTGTGCAGGTTCATCCAGTCGTGCCAGGTGAGGTTGAACACCATATCGTCATCGGCAACGCCGGTCTCGAAAAGTTCGTTGCGCAGTTCCTTCAGTCCGGCAAGCCCGCGGTTGAGGCCATCGGCTGTGCGCATCACCCCGGCTTCATCCCACATTAGATCCATAAGCTTGAGGCGTAGCGCGTGCACGTTGCCGCCCCTCCTCCCGAACGGATGGCGTGCCCGTGCGATCTCCGCCGCGATTGCCTCCTCGTTGGGATCGCGCAGTGTCCTGAGCGACTGGTCACCGCTTGATGCGCAGTCTCCCGCCATGATCTCGCCGGCGATACCGCCGTATACGGTCGAGTTCGCCACGCCGTTGCCTCCGAGCCGGTTCGACCCGTGCGCGCCGCCGGCATCCTCGCCAGCAACGTAGAGCCCGGCCAGTTCGGTCCGCGTATCCGGATCGCAGATGAGCCCGCCCATCAGGTAATGCGCGGTGGGCACGACCTCCACGCGCCCCGCCGCGAGGTCGAACCCGCAATCGGCGCATCGCTTCACCATTCCCTTGAAGCGCTCGCGCACGCTGTCTGGTCCCAGATGGCCCATCGAGATATAGACGCCCCCGTTGGGGGTGGTATTGCCCTTGCGCATCTCATCGAAAATCGCCCGGCTGACGATGTCGCGCGTCGCACGCTCGCCGGCCTCCGCATAGTCGAACATGAAGCGCCGGCCGTCCCCGTCGAGCAGATGGCCGCCGGCCCCGCGCAGACCCTCCTCAAGAACCGTACCTGTCATCCGCGTACCGGCGCCGCCGAGGAGTCCGGTCGGGTGGAACTGCACCATCTCCATGTCGCGCAGCGGCAGACCCTGGCGCAACACCATGGCAAGCCCGTCCATCGACTTGTCGCCCGACGGCGTGTGGTAGCGGTACATCGTCGGCCCGCCCCCGGTCGCGAGCAGGATCGTCTTGGCGCGCACGAAGCGGAATACGCCGCGGCGCATATCGACGAACAGGACGCCAGCCAGTTCGTCCCCCGACCTGGACCGGATCAGCGCCAGCGCGCGATGCTCCTCCATGCGCTCGACGGGGCGCGCCAGAACCTGCTCCATCAACCGGCTGATGATCTCGATACCTGTCAGGTCGCCCTTGTGCACGGTCCGGTCGAAGGTCTGCCCGGCGAATGCCTTCTGATGCAGTGAGCCATCTGACATCCTGTCGAAGAAGCACCCGATCTCGTTTTCGAGTTCGCGAATGCGCACCACCGCCGTCTCGCAAAGCCGCCAGGCCATCCCCTGGTGCGGCAGCCACTTCCCGCCGACGATGGTGTCCATGAAGTGGCGCTCGACCGAGTCGCCCTTGCCGAGCGCGACATTGTAGCCCCCCTGCACCATGCGCGTGCAGCCGCACTTGCCGAGCAGGCCCTTGACCGCAATCGTGACCTTCAAATCCGGTGCCGCCTTCTGCGCGTGCAGCGCAGCGAACAGTCCGGCCCCGCCGGCGCCGATGATCAGGATGTCGGTATCGTGCCGTTCAAGCATGTTAGGAACCCGCGCTGAGGAAGAAACCGAGAGATACGAAGACCGCAAGCGAGGCGGCAAGCGCAGCAAAAAGCTTCTGGCGCGGCGTCCACGGCAGGAACTCCAGCGCCAATATCCGCAACCCGCCGAACAAATGCAGCGATAACAGCAGGACGAGACCGGTTTCCGCCAGCTTCACCGCCCAATTGTCGGTCCAATTCAGGAACGTGTCGAGCGCGGCGGTGTCATTGAGCGCCAGCCCCAGCACATAGAAGTGCACCGGCAGAAACAGCGCGAGCCCAACCCCGGATACCCGGTGGATCAGCGCCGCGATGCGCACTCCGTCGCGGCGGTGCGGCGCGTCGATCATAGTACCACCCCCGCAACGGCACGCCCGCCCATTACAAAGAGCGACACACCGATCGCCCAAGTCAGCGGGTTCAAGATCCGTTCCGGCAACCCTGCCGTCTCATATACGACCGCCCGCACACCGATCGCCGCATGGATCGACACCGCGATGACGAACAGCCCGTAGAAGGCGCCCCACCAAAGGCTTCCCTGCGTGCGCGACAGGATCTCTTCGGCGCTCAGCCCGTTCTGCACCGCATAGATCATCACCGCGAGGTGCCCAATCATCAGCGGCGCCATCACCAGGGCGCTGAGACGTTGCGCAAGATATAGTCGAACGCCGATCATCGCGCCTTGCCTCCGGTCAGGTATGACAGCGCCGACAAACGTTTGAGACCCGCAATCGAGGCGGTCGGATTGAGCTCGTTGGGGCAATAGGTCATGCAGCTTTGATGCGAGTGGCAGTTGAAGCATCCCCCGCTCGACGACACGGCGTCCTGCCGCACCGTGTAGCCGGCATCGCGGACATCGTTTTGAAGGGTCCACGCCCGGTTGAGCGCTGCCGGCCCGAAGTAGTCCGGATTGGCCGTCACGGTATCGCAGGCAGCATAACACACCGCGCAGTTGATGCATTCGATGGCAGCATTCGCCGCCACCCTGTTCGGGGCCTCCGGCGAAATCGGCTCCATTGCATCGTTGCGTGACTTGGAAGGATGAAACCGGCCCTCCGCCGCCGTCCACTTGTCGAAGAATGCGGCCATGTCGGCGGCGAGATCCTTGATTACCGGCAGGTTCCGCAACGGTGCGATCACCAGTCCCTTTGCACCGAACACTTTCTTGACGTGCGTTCGACAGGTCCAGCGCGGCTCGCCGTTGACCATCATCGCGCATGATCCGCACATGCCGACGCGGCAGGCGAAGCGGTATGCCAGGGTCGGTTCCACATTCTGCTGGATCCAGGTCACGACGTCGAGCACAGTCTGGCTTTCCTGCGCCGGCACGCCATACGAGTGATACCCGCCGCCATTTGCATCGCCGCGCCACACCAACACGTCCAACACTTCCGCACGCCGATGCAACTCAGCCTCCCGCTTCTATTGAGGAATCTTGACGTTTCACGACAACCCGGCCCGCCTGCGGATCGACCGAAACGAGGTCGCCGGTCTTGATCAGTTTGGTCACGTCGCCGTCTTCGAAACGGTCGCACATCGCCAGCCCGGCGAGCGCCGCGCCTTGCACCAGAATCGTATTGGCCGCGTTGAACAGGATGGCCTTCGGCGCAATGCCGCGAGAGCGCATTTCGTGCAGCATCCAGGCCGAGGCGACACCGCCCTTGGCGGTATTGAAGACCAGGATCTTGTCCTTGTAGGACTGCCCCGCGAGCGCATGGCTTGGCCGCGAGAAGACGCCTGTGATGCGGTCGAGATCATAGCGCGCCGAGAAGTTGTCATCGGCCACCAGCGCTTCGCCCTCGACGGCCTCGCCAATGCCGCTATGGCACTTGAGGATGCGTTCCATCACACCACCTCCCCCTTGATGGCCGACGCGACGCAGTCCTCCATCGGAGCCAGCGACGGAGCGTAGCCGTATCCGCCGAGAATGTTCACGATCTTGGTCGAGTTCGATAGGAGCCGCTTCCAGCCGTTGGCTTCCCCGATCTCGCGCGCGTACTGCTGGTAGAAGCAGGTCCCCTGCAGCACCTTGCCGCCAAACGCTTCGATGGCCTCGTTGAAACCCATGCGTGCCGCGTCGGCATAGACGCTTGGCGATGTACACACGATCAGCGCGGTATCCTTGTGAGCCGACTTGCCGCGGCAATGATCCGCAACCTGTTGCATCTCGACGAGCGAGAGCTGCGGGGCGGCAAACACGACCACATCGACCTTTTCACCCTTGCCGCCGAACGGCTGGCGCAGCGCGTCGATGTCGGCCTGCGTGATCTGTTCGCTCCGCAAGTCGTCGCCCCCGACATCGCTGAGGCTCTGACACTCGGGCGTGATCCCGACGATGTGGAACAGCGGCGTCGAGCCATAACTGGCCATCGCAGCACCCATGTGCTTGATCTCATCCGATGCCGGGACGCTCTCCAGCCCTTCGATCACCGGGATCTCCCAATACGAGCCCGCCTTGCGCCCGATCACGGCCCCCAGCACGCCCCAGCCGGTGAGGCCGTCGGGTTGCGAGCGCACGCGATAGCGGCGCGTTGCCCGGCGATGCCGGTCGAGGTGCAGTCCATATCGCGGTGTTCGCCCGGTCAGTCCAGCCGCCAGCGCCGAAGGGCCGCCCTCGAAATTCGAACGCGCTCCGCACACGCTGTTGCAATAGATGACGACACCGGTATCGCCATAGGCGACATGCTCGCCCAACACCGGCGGCATGATCGTCTGGTAGTTGATGCAGGTGTCCGTCAGCATGATGCCGAGCGCCCGACAAGCGGCGATGAAGCGCCGTTCCAGGCTCGCCATCTCCTCGGTCTGGCCAAGCGGGTCGTAGTATGTGAGGTCCACCCCGCGCGGGTCGGTGATCATTGGGATGGCCACCCGGCGCTCACCCTCCGGCAATTCCGCGAAGCGCTCGAACAGCTCGACGCCCGCGTCCCCCAGCGACTCCGGATCGGCCATCATGTGCGCCTGCGAAACCGGCACCATATCGTCTGCGTCGAACATGCGTCCGACTTGCATCTGGTGCTCGATGGCCCATTTTCGAGCGGCGCCGAGTTCGCCTGCGAGCATCGCCTCTTCTTGCGCATTCAATCTCATTGGGGGCCCCCCGCGCGGCGCATATCCATCTTCATTCGTCCCATTGCCTCAGACACTGCGCGACACCGACAGTGTCTGGTAGGTTATCAATTCCCGCGGTAGTTCCTCGATGCCCAGCCCCGGCGCATCAGACAAGAAACATCGGCCGTCGCGCATCACCACCTGGCCGTCCGCGATGGCATCACGCAGTGGATTGGCGTTGATATCGACTTCGAGCAATCCATCACCTCCGGCTGCCGCCAAAAGGTGAGCCGAAGCGACAAGTCCAACTCCTCCGCCGAGAAAATGCGGGCAGTACCTCCGCCCGGCTGCCATCGCTTCGCGAGCAACCCCGAGGCAGCCGGTAATACCACCCCACTTCGCAATATCGGGCTGAAGCACCGACAGCGCTCCGGTTCGGATGGCAGCCTCGAAATCCTTGCTTCCCGCGATATTCTCGCCCCCGGCCAAGGGGATCGGGCTGTCGTGCGCCAGCGCTTCCCAATCGCATTGTGGAGCATCGACCGGCAACGGTTCCTCGAGCCAACCGACATCGCAACCGTCGACCTTCCTGACGAATGACAGCGCCGTCGCGAGATCCCACGCCTGGTTCGCGTCGGTGAAAAGGCGCTCGCCGGATTGAAGCCCGCCAACCAGTGAACGCACTTGGGCGGCGTCCAGATCAAGGTCGAACCCGATCTTCACCTTGAAGTGTCTGACACCTTTCGCCCGCGCTGCCGCGATGAATTCTTCGCCGTCGCGCACGTGGATGCCGCTTGCATAGACAGGAACGGATGTTGCCGCCGCACCGTCGAGATAGCGCCTCAGCGGTGCTCCTCCGGCACGTGCGAACAAATCCCAAAGCGCCATGTCGAGCCCCGCCGTCGCCTGTCGGAAAGGCCCCGGTTCGCCGCACTGAACCGCCCGGATATGTGTCTCGCGCTCAAGTTTCTCGAACAGATCGCCCGGACGCGCGAAGCGGACGCCCAGCACGAGATCCGCAACATCCCGCATCAGCAGGTTGGCGCGGTGCTCGGCCCCGGCGGCGGGCCAGTTGGCGAAGATTTCCCCCCAGCCGAATGCCCCGGTCTCATCCTCGATCCGCACGAACACCGCCGGGCGGTCGGCCATCACCCCGAAGGATGTCGAAACCGGACGCGGACATGGAAAGCGGTAGACGAACGCATCGATGCGCCTGATCACCACGCCGTCCTGCATTGTCGAGGTCCTTGAACAGTCGCGCGCTCGCCATGAGCGTGCGGGGGCAGCGCTGAACTATAAACCACAATAAGACTAGACATCCATATTTATGTATGACTTTATTTTGGCCGACGTGGTCGTGCAAGGATGTGTCCGGTGGCGAACCTCAGGCGAAGCGCAATACCGCTCTACACGCAGATCGCGTCATCGCTGCGTAATGAGATCGACACCGGCATGTGGCCGGTCGGCACGAAGCTGCCCGCCATTATCGAACTCGCGGATCGTTTCGGGGTCGCCGCCCAGACCATGCGCCAGGCCATCGGCCTGTTGGAAGACGAAGGCCTCGTGTTGCGCCGCCAGGGCGTCGGCACCGTCGTCCAGAACATTCCCCGCGACCTGCACTGGCTCAACCTGCCCACCGATTGGGTTTCGCTGGTTGGCATGCTCGACAAACTCGACGTTCGCGTCATGCTGGTCGAGGCATCAGACCGCATCCCCAAGGTCCGCGATGGCGAGGGGAGGCCGACGGGCACCTATAAGTATGTCAAGCGTGTCCACTACAGGAACGATGAACCTTTCTGCGTGATCGAGTTCTATTTGGCGGCGGAAATCTACATGCGCGCCCCGAAGACGTTTCGCAACACGACCGTAATCCCGGCGCTCGCCAAGATGAAGAACATCGACATTCACACGGTCGGCCAGTCGATCAGCATCGACGTTGCCGACGCGGAAACCGCCAAGCATCTGGATATTCCGCTTGCAAATCCGGTTGCTCGGGTCCGAAGATCGATCGCCGACAGTAAAGGCAACGCGATCTACATTGCCGAAGCACTCTATCGCAGCGATGTGATCCACCTCGATATGGATCTCTCGCCGGGAAAAAAGCATCACTAGGGCTCCGGGCTGACGCTTGTGAACCAAGGACCGAAGTCGGAACTCTAGAGAAATGACGATGCGAAAAGCCTAGGAACAGGAGGAAACGAAACGATGATGAAGGATCTAGGGAGGCTGCGTAACGCTGCGGTGCTCGGTCTGGCCACGCTGGCCGCCGGCGTATCGGCATTCGTCGTAACCGAAGCGCGCGCTGAATATCCAGAACGGCCGATTACGCTGGTAATCGCTTATGGTCCAGGCGGCGCTACCGACATTTCGGGACGCACGCTGTCGGTACCGCTTGGCAAAATCATTCCGCAACCGGTTCTGGTCGTGAATCGCGCCGGTGCCGGCGGTGCCACCGGAGCGGTGTCGGTCCGGGATGCGGCGGCCGATGGGTATACCATGATGGTGTCCCGCGTCGGCACTCACACCGTCAATCCGGCCATGAAGGCGACGCTTCCCTACAAACTCGAAGAGTTCGATGAGGTCGGCGTTTACGAGATCAATCCGGTAGCCTGCGCCGTGAAAGCCGACTCCGACATCAAGTCGATGGATGACCTGATTGCCAAGATCAAGGCCGCTCCGAAGACTGTCAGCTATTCATCGTCGGGGGTGGGATCGCTCCTGCACATCGCCGGGGCAATGGCCGCCCGCGAATTCGGTGTCGAAAATCCAGTCGAAGAATTGATCCACATCCCGCTGAAAGGCGGCGGCGCCGCAGCGACCGCAGTCCTTGCGGGAACCGCAACCTTCATCTGCACGAACTCGTCCGCGCTCGCCAGCTTCGTGGCAAACAAGCAGCTGCGTCCGCTGATGGTGACGACCAAGGAACCCGTCCCGGGTTTCGACGCGCCGACGGCCGCCGATCTTGGCAAGCCTAATCTGCACCAGCTCGTCGGCTGGTCGGGCATTGGTGCGCCCAAAGGTCTTCCTGCCGAAGTCAAGGAGAAGTGGCGCGGCTGGATGAAGGAGGCAACTTCCGATAAGGAATTCCTCGATGCGATGGGCAAGCGCGGCTCCGTCATCCAGTTGATGAGCCCTGAAGAATCCGCTGACTTCATCCAGAAGCAGTACAATGTCTTCAAGAAGCTTGTCGACGATCTCGGCATGCGGATCGAAGGCTGATCCAACCCGTTTGAGACTGGCGGCGGCCGGGAAGAATGACCGGCCGCCGCATCGTGTGCCGCGCAGGCCTGATGGCCTGCCCAAATTCGATCCCCCAGACACGGCCCCGCAGGCATGAACCAGAAGACGAACGACCTTGGGCTTGGCGCAGGCGTGATCGCCTTCGGCGTGTTTCTCCTGCTCTACGCAATTCCCGTGTTCGTATCCGCCCCCAGCAATGTCCGGGCTCTCGTGCTTTCGCCGTTGTTCTGGCCGGACATCATCGCCTGGATCATCATAATTCTTGGCGTCACGCTGATTGCCACGCGCGTTTTCGGACCGCCGGTGGTGGCCTCCGAGACCACGGCAAGCGCCGCCCTGAGCCCTGAGGACACCCCCTACGCCATCGCCCGCCTTGCCGCCGCAGCGGTCATTATGGTCGGGCTCGTCGTCGCAATACCGGTACTTGGCATGGTTCTCTCCACCGGCATCGCCTTCGCGCTGATCAGCATGATCGTGAAGACCCCGCGGCCGGTAACCGCGCTCATCGTCGCGATTCTTCTGCCTTTGGTTCTTTATGCCTTCTTCGCCCACGTCGCTGGCGTATCGGTGCCGCAAGGGAGGTTCATCACGCTGCCATGAGCTTCTTCGATAACCTCACGAGCGCATTCCACCTCGTCGCCAATCTTGAAAGCTTTCTGGCGCTTGCCGGCGGCATCCTGATCGGTGTCATTGCCGGCGCCATCCCCGGCATGTCCGCAACCATGGCTGTCGCGCTGACGCTGCCGTTCACTTTCGCCATGCAGCCGATCACCGGTATCCTGTTGCTGCTCGGGGTCTACAAGGGCGGGATCTTCGGCGGGTCCATCCCTGCGATCCTGATCAAGACACCCGGCACACCCGCTTCCAGCGCCACCATCCTCGACGGCTACCCGATGGCCGAGAACGGTCAGGCCGGCAAGGCGCTCGGCATGGCCCTTTACGCCTCCTGCACCGCCGATCTGATCTCGAATCTATCCTTGATTCTTTTCGCCGGCTGGCTGGCCTCGTTCGCCTTGAGTTTCGGCCCGCCGGAATTCTTCACCCTGATCCTGTTCTCGCTCACGATCATCGCCGGCGTCTCCGGCGACAGCCTGATCAAGGGGTTGCTTGCGGCCGTTTTCGGCCTCCTGCTCGCCACCGTCGGTCTCGATCTCGTCTACGGAACCAATCGCTTCAACTTCAACAACGCCAACCTGATGGGCGGCTTGAACTTCATCGCCGTTCTGATCGGCCTGTTCGCGATTCCCGAGATCCTGGCCTACGTCTGGCGCCCCAAGAGCGACACCGAACAGGTTCGCGCCCTCGGTGAGCAGCACGTCACATTCGCCGAATACCGCCGCTGCTTCCGCACGATCATACGGGGCAGCTTCATCGGCGTCTTCCTGGGAAGCATTCCCGGAATCGGTGCAGCGCCCGCTGCGTTCCTGTCCTACAGCGAAGCCCGCCGCCGATCGCCGAACAAGAAGAACTTCGGCAAGGGGGAGATCGAGGGCGTGGCCGCATCCGAAGCCGGCAACAACGGCGTCGCCGGGGCAACGTTGATCCCGCTGCTTGCGCTCGGTGTGCCCGGCGATGTCATTACCGCGATCATCATCGGTGCCTTCATGGTGCACGGCCTCCAGCCCGGGCCGATGATGTTCGTCGCAAACGCCAACATCATCTACGCACTGTTCCTCGGCCTGATCATCAGCTCGGTATTGCTGTTCTTCATCGGCGGTTTCGCCATCAAGATGTTCCGCTATATCGCCGATGTTCCAACCTCTGTTTTGATGCCAGGCGTGCTCATCCTCTGCGTCTACGGCGTCTACGCGGTCAACAACAACGTCTTCGACATCATCGTCATGTTCGCCATGGGCTGGCTTGGCTACTTCATGCTGCGCAACGATATCCCGGCGGCTCCATTCCTGATCGCTTTCATCCTCGGACCGCTCCTGGAGGACAACTTCCGTCAGGCGATGCTGATGTCGAACGGCAGCGCCCACATCCTGTTCCGCAGCTGGATCACGTGGTTCTTCTGGGGCGCCACCATGCTCACCATTGCCGCGCTGATCAAAACCGGCCTCAGTGCCCGTTCGGATGCCGCTGAGGCGCTCCACGCAACGTCTCGCGAATAAAAACACACAACTCGCCTGCCGGGAGAGGCCTTCATGCCCTATTCGCACTACCGCCCCGAGTTGATGGGTAGCGCCACGCTTGAGCCATCGGCGCCCGTCGAGGCGGGGTCCTACCAGAGCTTCACGCTGGTCTACGCCGCCGGACCGTTCGGCGTTGACGACACCGGATCGATCAAGATCGGCTTCCGTTTCGCAACCGACTTCGGCCCGGTCCAGTTCGACGACCCGAAGGCGCCCGGCTACACCACGGTCGAAGCATCCAACGGCGCCACTCTGGAAACGCGCTGGGAGTTCAAACGCAATATCCGCCCGTGGAGCCGGTCCCTTTACATCGGCGTGATGAAGCACTTCCTGAAGCCCGGCGACACCATCACCATCCGTTTCGGCGATCGTCGCCAGGGGTCGCCCGGCATTCGCATGCAGACCTTCTGCGAGAACGAATTCGAATTCCGCGTCCTCACCGACGTCATAGCGACGTACGATTACGTCGCCCTGCCGGAAAGCCCGCAGATCGCAATCCTACCGGGACCGGGCATCGACTGGCACGCCGTGATGCCGACCCTTGTTCGCACCGGTGCGGTTTTCCGGCTTGGCATCAAGGCCAACGACGCCTGGGGAAACCCATCCGACCTGATGCACCAGACGCTGCACCTGGCCGTAGAAGGTGCTGCCGTCAGTGGATTGCCCGCAACACTCGCCTTCCGCAAGGGCGAATTCGCAGCTGTAGCTGATGGTCTGACCCTGCCCGAGCCCGGCGAGGCCGTCGTTGCCGTCCGCGATGAAGCGGGAAATCTGCTGTGCCGCTCGAACCCGATCCGCGCCATCGCCGATCCGAATAAACAGGCGCTGGTTCACTTCTGGGGCGATACCCACGGCCAATCGAATGAAACGCTCGGCACCAACGATGCCCGCGACTACATGCTGTTCGGCCGCGACCGCGCGTTCCTCGACGTCATGGGCCACCAGGGCAACGACTTCCAGATCACCGGAAGCTTCTGGAAGGAGCTGAACGCCCTGACCGCCGAACTCGATAGGCCCGGCGAGTTTGTCTGCATCCCCGGCTACGAGTGGTCCGCCAACACCGCCGTCGGCGGCGACCGCAACGTCCATTACCGCCGCGAAGGCGAAGCCATCCACCGTTCGAGCCACGCCCAGATCGCCGATCCCGGCGACATGGTCGACGAGGCAAGCGATGCCCACACCGCCCATGACCTATTCGATAAACTGACAGGCAAGGATTGCGTGGTGATGGCCCATGTCGGGGGGCGCTACGCGGACATTACTTTCGCTCACGACAACGACCTGGAAACCGCGGTCGAAGTCCATTCCGACTGGGGCACATTCGAGTGGATCGTCTGGGACGCGCTCGAAAAGGGCTACCGTGTCGGCATCGTCGGCAACTCCGATGGCCACAAGGGCCGCCCGGGCGCGTCGTATCCAGGCGCCAGTTTTTTCGGCAGCCAGGGCGGTCTGACCTGCTTCCTCGCCCCCCGGCTCGACCGCGATGCGATCTTTCAATCCATGCGCCGCCGCCGCCACTACGCCACCACCGGCAACCGTATGCTGCTCGACGTGAGAATAACGACGCAATCCGAAGCGGACGTCGAATTGCCGAACCAAGCCGGCGGCAGCGATGCCCCGCCACCGCGAACCCCCACGCGCCGGTTGATCATGGGAGACATCGCCCATGTTACCGATACGAAGGTCACGCTCGACGTCGGCGTTGTCGGTTCCGCCGCAATCGAACGCCTCGACATTTTCCGGGGACGCGAAATGATCGACACCATCCGCCCGTATTCGCCAGACCAACTCGGCAAGCGCCTGAGGATAACCTTCGAAGGTGCCGAATACCGCGGCCGCGCCCGCACGACCGTCTGGGACGGCTCCATGAAAGTCACCGGCAACACGATTGCGCAAGCGACCATGTTCAACAATTGGAATATCGATCGCGGCATCCGCTCGCAGTCGCAGGACGAGGTTCGCTGGAAGGCCGTTACAACCGGAAATTATTGCGGCATCGACCTGTGGCTTGATGATGCGGCGTCAGGAGCCATCTCGATCGATACGCCGCACGCCCGCGCCAGCCTCGATATTTCCGCGGTGGGACTGGAGGAAACCGTCTTCGAGGCCGGCGGACTTGAACGGAAAATCAAGGTCTATCGCCTGCCTGATGCACCCGCGCAGGAGCGCCTCCAACACACCATGAAGATCCAGCTGAACCAAACCGGCGACACCCCCGTCTTCGTCCGCGTCACTCAGATCGACGGCCACCGTGCATGGTCGAGCCCGATCTACCTCGTACCCAAATGAGATGTGGATCGCCAAAGCCTGCTCGGCCCCCGCCTGTGACACGACCCGCAAACTCAGGCGAAAACCCACTGTGCCAGCGCGATGATCACCGGCAGCGTGATGAACGCCAAGGCGGTCTGCAGCGTCAGGATCGCGGCCATCAGCGGCGCATCGCCGCCAAGCTGGCGGGCAAGCGTATACGACGACGTCGCCGTAGGTGCCGCAGCGAACAGCAGTGCGATAACGGTTTCCATCTCGCTGAGGCCGATCCAGCGCGCCAGCAGGAAAGCCGCCACGGGAAACAGCGCCAGCTTGATCGCCGACGACAGAAGCATCGGGGCAGCGGATGCTTCAAGGCCTCTCAACCGCAGCGACGCCCCGACCGACAACAGCACGATCGGCAGCGCCGCACCGCCGAGCAGGCGCGTCATGTCATGGAGCACCGGGATTTCCGCAGGCCAGATCATTCCGACAGCCACGCCAAGCCCGACCGACAACAGCAGCGGATTGCGCACCAGATCCCGCAGGATGGCTTTCATCCGCCCACCGGCGGGCGCTCCCGAAGCCAGCGAGATGAGGAGTGGCACCATCGTCACGTTGGTGACGGGAATGAGCAGCGCCGCCGCCAAAATGGCAATTTCCAGCCCTTCTATCCCATACAGTCTTTCGGCTGCGGCCAAGGAGATGAATGTGTTGTGCCGCGCCGCCCCCTGCAGCAGCGAACTGGCAACGGGACCGGAAAAGCCCGCAATGCGCGCGCTGACAAGCGCCAAGACGACACTGGCCAGGAATGCCCCGATCACAACGACCGTATACGAGCCCACCAATCGCACATCGAATTGTGCCGTCGACATCTTGTAGAACAGCAGCGAGGGCAGCAGCACCCAGTACACCAGCCGGTCGACGACCTCCCAGAACTCAGCGCTGGGAATACTGCCGCGCCGCAGCAGGTGCCCCAGCACGATAAGTCCGAATATCGGGGCAATCGACAGCCAGATTGACAGCATGAAGCCTTGGAATGTTGGATCGCGCGGTCGTCGCGGCGCAATGAGAAGGCAGCAACACAGGTTAAGATAAGCTAACCGCACCGAGCCGAGGCGGCGCAAGAATAAATAGCGGCAATGGTTCGCCGGCAACAGACCACACGAGGATAAACATGCGCGGTGCCGACATTCTGGTTCAAACGCTCGCCAAGGCCGGCGTCAGCAGGATTTTCAGCCTTTCCGGCAACCAGATCATGCCCGTCTACGATGCATGCATCGATGCCGGAATCACCATTCATCACACCCGCCACGAAGCGTCCGCCGTGTTCATGGCGGATGCCTGGGCGCAACTGACCGGCGAACTGGGCGTTGCTCTAGTGACGGCGGCACCCGGTTTCGCGAATGCCATGGGGGCGTTGTTCACCGCCTTGCACTCGGAGAGCCCGGTCCTGCTCTTGTCTGGAGATTCGCCCCGCGCTCACGATGGTCGCGGCGCATTCCAGGAACTCGATCAGGTCGCCGTCTCACGCCCTCTGACCAAGCATTCCTTGCGCCTTACCGCCATAGATGCCGTTGCCGAGGAAACCGCCGCAGCAATCCATATCGCAGTGTCGGGACGCCCTGGACCAGTCCACATCGCGCTGCCCTTCGACGTGCTGCTGGCAAACTCGGATCATCATGCACACGCCTCTGTGCCGCGCCCGCGACCGGATCGGCCAACAGTCGATCAAGAAGACTTGGCAGCCGTCACGAATGCCCTGGCGGCTGCCGAGCGGCCTCTCGTCATCACCGGTCCGGTACTCAACCGGACAAGGGCAGGCGATCTCATCGCGGCACTCGAACGCAAACACCACCTGCCCGTACTTTCCCTCGAAAGCCCGCGCGGTCTCAACGACCCCTCGCTTGGCCGCCTGGCCGCCGCACTGACCCGCGCCGACCTGGTAATTTCGCTTGGCAAGCGCATCGACTACACGCTTGCCCTTGGAGCGGCCGACAAACTCGGCGCAGAGCGCAAATGGATTGTCGCCGATGTCGATAGTCGCCAGCGAGAGGCCGCCCGGCGCAATCTTGGCGACCGCCTGATCATCGCGCTCGAAGCAGATCCTCGCGCACTTGCCGAAGCTCTGGCGACCGGGCCCGAAACCGCACCGCAGCGCGGCGACTGGCTCGCCGCGGTTGCCAACCTTACACGCGAGCGCAGCTTCGAAGCTGGCTCCGCTGCGACAAGCGGTCCGATTTCCTCACACGCCCTCAGCGCCGCAGTCCAGCGCCAGATCGACAAGGCGGCGAACCCGCTGCTCATCATCGACGGCGGCGAATTCGGCCAATGGGCCCAGGCCGTTTGCAGCGCCGGGGAGCGGCTGATCAACGGGACTTCGGCAGCGATCGGCGGCATGCTGTGCTATGCCCTCGGCGCGCGCTGCGCCCGGCCCGGCGCAACCATCTTCGCTCTGATGGGCGACGGCACCGTCGGCTTCCAGTTCGCCGAGTTCGAGACGGCGGTCCGCGAAAAGCTCCCGTTCGTGGTGGTCATCGGCAACGATGAATGCTGGAACGCCGAACATCAGATCCAACTCCGCGACTACGGCGCCGGCCGCTTGATCGGCTGCCAGTTGAGCGAAGCCCGTTACGATCTGGCTGCAGCCGGACTCGGCGGCCATGGTGAATACGTCACCGACCTCGCCGACCTCGATGCGGCGCTTGAACGCGCGCTTTTGTCCGGCCTGCCGGCCTGCGTCAACGTCCGCATCAAGGGCGCACCCGCCCCGACACTCACTGGCGGACCGGCACACTAGTGTGGCGTCGCGCCTTAATTGACCTGTTGGTGCCGCACAGGAGTTGTCAATTGAGGCGCGCTGAACGCCACACTAAGCCATTGTTTTGGCTAGTGGCCTTCATGTCTCGCCTAAATCGTCAGCGGTTGCGGCC
>JAHJSN010000116.1 GCA_018830445.1 Alphaproteobacteria bacterium
TATGGTTCCCTGCCGGGAACCTGAATGTCAGCCCGGAACACTCAGCCCAGAAGACTAGGCAACCTTTTGATTGTGTTCTGGATTCACAAACATTTGACGACCTCCACCCGGGAATCAAATGTTTGATCCAGAACACTAGCGGATTTGCTGTCCCGTGACCAATGCCGAGAAAACCAGAAAGACGATTGCCGATCTGATCGGCGTGATGGCGGCGTTGCGCACGCCCGATACCGGCTGCCCGTGGGATCTGCAACAGACCTTCGAGTCGATCGCCCCCTACACCATCGAAGAGACCTACGAGGTCGCCGACGCAATTGTCCGCGGAGACCTCGTCGACCTGAAGGAGGAGCTTGGCGATTTGTTGTTACAGGTCGTCTATCACGCCAGGATGGCGCAGGAGCAGGGCGCGTTCGATTTCGGCGATGTAGCCGACGGCATCACGCGCAAGATGATCCGCCGGCATCCGCATGTTTTCGGAACGCCTGAGGAGCGCGCGGCGGGTGCGCAGGCGGGGTTCTGGGCGCGCATCAAGGCGGCGGAAAAGGCTGAAAAGGCCGCCCAGCGCGCTGCCGCTGGCGCTCAAGAAGTCCGAGAGGGTGCCGGGAGCGCTCTCGACGACGTTCCGATTGCGATGCCTGCGCTGGTGCGGGCGGTGAAGCTTCAGGACAAGGCGGCGAAGGTCGGTTTCGACTGGCCGTCGTTGGCGCCGGTTCTCGATAAACTGGGCGAGGAGCTGGGCGAATTGTCTGCGGTGGTGGTGGGGAGTGATGCCGAGGACGGGCGGGACCGGCAGGCCAAAATCGAAGAAGAATTCGGCGACCTGCTGTTCACCATGGCGAATGTCGCCCGGCACCTGAAACTCGATCCCGAGGCGGCGCTGAGAGCGGCGAACCACAAATTCCAGCGCCGATTCGGGCATATCGAAACCCGGCTCGCCGAAGACGGCCGTACGCCGGCCGACAGCAATCTGGACGAGATGGACCGCCTCTGGAACGAGGCCAAGCGTCAGCAGCCCGGCGCGCACAGCTGAGACCTATTCGATGCGCAATTGCCGCGACTGCAATTGGGCCAGCAGACGCCCGCGCTTCTCGGCGGCGATCCGTACGCGCAGGCGTGTCTCTCCGTCATCGTCGGCCGATCGCTCGATGACTTCGGCGTTTTCATGCAGCCATGCGAGCAAACGGCCTTCGTCGGGGGGGAGGACCAAAGATAGATACGTGTCGTCGACACCGAGGCGTTCATCGATGGCAGCAAGGAGTTCGTCGATGCCTTCTCCCGTCAGCGCCGAGACGCAGACAGGGTGTCTTTCGTCGAATCTCGAGGCGCTCAAGGCCTCTTGATGGGTTACCGGGGAGAGCCGGTCGATCTTGTTCCAGACTTCAAGCATGGCGTGCTCTGGTGTCTTGATGTCGATGTCGAGACCGTCAAGGACGTTTTCGACGTCGTGGCGCTGGGCCTCGGTTTCGGCGTGGGAAATGTCGCGCACGTGCAGGATGAGGTCGGCTTCAACGACCTCTTCGAGGGTGGCCCGGAAGGCTGCTACCAGCATGGTGGGAAGGTTCGAGATGAAGCCCACCGTGTCGGAGAGAATGATGCGCCGGCCCGACGGCAGTTTCACCTCCCGCATGGTCGGATCCAAGGTGGCGAAGACCTGGTCCTCGGCCAGAACATCGGCACCGGTAATGCGGTTGAACAGCGTCGACTTTCCGGCGTTGGTGTAGCCGACGATGGCGACCACGGGGTAGGGGACCTTGCGGCGCCCGGCGCGGTGCAGCTCCCGGGTTTTCACGACATGGGCGAGTTCGCGGCGGATGGCGTCGATGCGGTTCTGGATCATGCGCCGGTCGAGTTCGATCTGAGCCTCGCCGGGGCCGCCAACGAAGCTGGCGCCGCCGCCGCCGCCGCCGCGCTGGCGTTCGAGGTGGGTCCAGGCGCGTACAAGGCGACCCTTCTGATAGGAGAGGTGGGCCAGTTCCACCTGGAGGCGGCCCTCGCGGGTGCGGGCGCGCTCGCCGAAAATTTCGAGGATCAGGCCGGTGCGGTCGAGCACCTTGCACTTCCACGCCATTTCGAGGTTGCGCTGCTGAACGGGGCTGATGGCGTGATCGATGACTACCAGGTCGGCGCCGGTATCCTCCACCATGTGGCCCAGCTCCTCGACCTTGCCGGTGCCGAACAGGGTTCCCGGCTTCGGGCTGGCAATATTGACGATGCGGGTGTCGCAGATTTCCAGATCGATGGCGCGGGCAAGACCGACGGCTTCTTCCAGGCGCTCGACCGGGGAATGGTTGGCCGGCCCTGAAGTGCCGGCCTCGCCGGCGCCGGTCCGCGTGAGGATCGGAACGAGGACGATGGCGCGGGAAAGTGTGGCCGAACGCTTCATTTCGAGGGAAGCGTTCGGGGTCATCGTGTCGTCCTTGCCGGCGATGGGCTTGTCTATGGCGTTGCCTGTCTGAAGTTGATGGTTACTCGGCGTTGTCTTCGCCGGTTTCTTCCATGAGGTTGACGGGCTGGCCCGGCATGATGGTGGAAATCGCGTGCTTGTAGACCAGCTGGGAGTGACCGTCGCGGCGGAGCAGGACGCAGAAATTATCGAACCAGGTGACGATGCCCTGCAGCTTGACGCCATTGATCAGGAATATCGTCAGCGGCGTCTTTTGTCGTCTTACATGATTGAGAAACGTGTCTTGAAGGCTTTGTGCTTTTTCTGACGGCATGTGTGGTTGTCCGTTCTTTATCGTTTGTCAGTTCCAGGTCGTTGAGCCTGGTGCATTTCGCTCATGCGAAGGCCACCTTAAACGAGCTTTTCGGAAATATCAGCATCATCGTTGCGGTTTAAAGACCCTCCAGCCATTCTTTACTTCTGGCAGGGGCAGTAATCGTTTGCGGTGCGGACTGATCAGCATGCAGAGCGGCGTTCCGCGAAGTTGTGGAAAGTCCGGCGCAGCGATGTCGCTACGGGGCCTGGACGACCGGAACCGATGGGTTTTCCGTCAATCGCGACAACCGGCATAATGGTGCCGCTGGCCGAAGTCGTGAACGCTTCCCGGGCTGCCATGGCCTGTTCGATGCTGAACGGTTCGAAAACGATCCGGCGGCCGGTTGCTGCCGCCATATCGACGGTGGTGGCACGTGTGACACCGGGCAGCAGCGCATTCGAAAGGTCGCGGGTCTGGAGGTTGTCGTCGGCGTTGACGATCCAGGCGTTGCTGGAAGCGCCTTCGGTGACGAAGCCTTGCCCGTCGATGAGCCAGGCTTCGTCGGCACCGGCGCTCAGAGCCTTTTCCTTGGCCAGGATGGCGGGCAGCAGCATGACGGTTTTGATGTCGCAACGCGCCCAACGGATGTCGGGCATGGTGACGACGCGGATGCCGCGCGATGCCCGGGCATCGCGTGCGGAGACCGATAGGCTTCTTGCGAGACAAACGAGGGTCGGGGTGAGCGATTTGCCGGTGAAGGGAAAGTCACGGGGGGCGGTGCCGCGGCTCACTTGCATGTATACGAGGCCGTCGGTGACACGGTTGCGGCGGATCACCTGGGCGAGCACGTTGCACAAGGCGCTGCGTGACATCGGTTCCTGGATCGAGAGTTCGGATAAGGAGCGTTGCAGTCTGTCGAGATGCCGGGTTGCATCAACCGTGCCCCCGGCGGCGATTTCGATCACTTCGTAGACGGAATCGGCGAACTGGAAGCCGCGGTCCTCGACGTGGACATTGGCGTCGGCATAGGGCAGGTAGCGCCCATTGACGTAGACGACGCGGGTCATGAATTTCTCCCGTCATGCGAGGTGCCGGCGATCAGAAATAATCCGGCCTGACGCGGAACATCTGCTCGACATCCTTGATGAATTCTGTTTGCACGAACATGATGACCCGGTCCTTTATCTCAAGTTCGGTGTCGCCGGTCGGGCGAAGCACCGCGCCGTTGCGGACGATCGCGCCAAATCGAACACCTTCGGTCAACTTCGTTTCGCGCAATGGCTTTTCGAGGATGGCGGCTGTCTCGAGGACCTCCGCCTCGATGATCTCGCCGGCTCCGTTGTGAAGCGAATGGACGCCACGGATGCGGCCGCGGCGGACGTGCTGGAGGACGCGGCTGACGGTGACGGAGCGCGGGTTGATCTGGGCGTCGATGCCAAGCGAGCGGATCATGCCGGTATAATTCGCCGAGTTGATGAGTGCGAGACTTGAAGCGCAGCCGAGCTGTTTCGAGAGGGCGGCTGTCAACAGGTTGGCCTGCTCGTCGTTGGTGACGGCGACGAGCGTATCGGCGGAACCGATTTCAGCTTCGCGCAGCATGTCCTCGCTCAATGCCGAACCATGCAGGACGACAACGCGGTCGAGTTGTTCGGCGATCTGGACGGCGCGGTCGCGGGATTGTTCGATCACCTTGACGCGGGCATTCGGCTGAAGTTTTTCCAGCGACTTTGCCAGATAGAAGCCGATGTTGCCGCCACCGGCGATGACGATACGGCGGGCCTGCCGTTCCTCGTGCCCGAAGATCTGCAAGGTCCGGGAAACCTGCGAGGAGGGCAGAACGAGATAGGCGTCGTCGCCTTCGAGAATTTGGTCTTCGTTGCGCGGAACGAAGAGTTTGCCCTTGCGGACAATTGCAACGACCACTGCGGGCAGATCCGGAAACAGTTCGGAGAGCTGGTTCAAGGGCGTATTGAGGACGGGGCATTCCGCACCGCAGAAGATCCCGACGGCCATGACTTCCTGATCGGCGAACGTGGCTGTTTCGAAGGCGCCAGGAAGTTCAAGGCGGCGCAGAACCGACGTGCCCACCTCGATCTCAGGTGAGATGATGTGGTCGATGGCCATGCCGTCGCGCGAGAACATGGTGCCGTATTTCTTGTCCAGATAGGCCTGGGCGCGAACGCGGGCGATCCGGGTGTGGACGCTGAACAGGCTATGGGCCACCTGGCAGGCGACCATGTTCACCTCGTCGTGCAGCGTCACGGCGACCAGCAAGTCGGCGTCGGCAGCGCCGGCGCGTTCGAGAATGTCGGGGTGGGCGGCATTGCCGTGGATGGCGCGCACGTCGAGGACTTCATTGGCGCGCTGGCACAATGCCTCGCTTGCGTCGATAATCGAGACGTCGTTGCCTTCGGCCGAGAGTCTTTCGGCGATTCCGGTGCCGACCTGCCCAGCGCCGCAAATGATGATTTTCATTCAGCCTCGGTTCGATTGCGGCTGTTGGCAACGATTGCTCGCCGGCCATAACGCGCCGTCTCAAGTCCTCAACCTGCCTGACGGGCATCGGACTGGCGATGTTCGGACGATACGCCGAGTGCGCGCAGTTTGCGATGCAGGGCAGAGCGTTCCATGCCGACGAACTCGGCGGTGCGCGAAATGTTTCCGCCAAACCGGTTAATCTGGGCAAGAAGATATTCACGCTCGAAGATCTCGCGAGCTTCGCGCAGAGGCAGAGACATCAGGTGCTCGGCTCCGCCGTTGACGGGAAGCGGCACACCGGAACCGATCTCGTCGGGCAACATCTCGGCGGTGATGATGGCACCCGATTCGCCGCCGGCCAGAATCATCAGCCGTTCGATGTTGTTGCGCAGTTCGCGGACGTTTCCGGGCCAGTCGTGAGCCTGCAGGACGGCGATCGCGTCTTCGCCGATCTGACGCGGCGACAGGCCGGAGGACTGGGCAAGCTGGCCGACGAAGAATTCGATCAGCGCGGGGATGTCTTCGCGCCGCTCGGCAAGGCTCGGCACCCGCAAGGGAACGACGTTGAGCCGGTGGAAAAGGTCTTCGCGGAAGCGACCCTCGCGCATCTCCATTTCAAGATCACGGCTGGTCGAGGAAATGATGCGGACGTCGACGGCGACTTTCTGGGCGCCGCCGATGCGCAGGAACTTCTGCTCGACCAGGACGCGCAGCACCTTGCCCTGGGTTTCCATCGGCATGTCTGCGATCTCGTCGATGTAAAGCGTGCCGCTGTGAGCCTCCTCCAGGGCGCCGACCTTGCGCGGCCCGCCGGTGCGGTCTTCGGTGCCAAACAACTCCTCCTCGACACGGTCGGGGGCCATGGCGGCTGCATTCAGCACCACGAAGGGCCCTTCATTGCGGTGCGATTTCTGGTGGATCATGCGTGCGGCCAGTTCCTTGCCGGTGCCGGAGGCGCCGCGGATCAGGATGCGCGAGTTGGTCGGGGCGACCCGATCGACCTGGCCGCGCAGCTGGTTCATGGCGACCGACTTGCCGATCATTTCGACGGAGACGGTGGAGCGCTCGCGCAGTTCGCGGACTTCGCGTTTCAACTGGGAGGCTTCGAGCGCGCGTAAGGTGACGAGGATCAGGCGGTCGGCCTTGAATGGCTTCTCGATGTAGTCGTAGGCGCCGCGGCGGATCGCGGTCACGGCGGTTTCGATGTTGCCGTGGCCGGAGATGATGACAACGGGCAGTTCCGGGTAGGCCTTCTTGATGATGGTCAGGACTTCGAGCCCGTCGAGACGGCTGCCCTGGAGCCATATATCGAGAATGACAAGCTGCGGGCGGCGCTCCTCGATCGCGCGCAGGGCTTCGTCGCTGTCGCGCGCAAGCCGGGTTGCGTGTCCCTCATCTTCGAGAATTCCGGCGATCAAATCGCGGATGTCGGCTTCGTCATCGACTATCAGGATGTCTGCGGCCATGTCGGTTGCTCCTTGAGCTCGGCGTCAATTCAGGTCGAAGAGTGGTTGGATGTCTATCCCGCGGTCAAGGCTTCGCCGGCGGCGGGCTGTTCGGGTTCTGCGTTGGCTATGAGCGGCAGCGTGATGCGCACCAGGGCGCCGCGGGCTGCCGCTCCATTTTCGCCCGGGGCGTCTTCGAGAGCCAGGGTGCCGCCGTGCTGTTCGGTGATCTTGAGGACCATCGCCAACCCCAGTCCGGTGCCCTTGTGGCCTTTGGTCGTCACGTAGGGTTCGAGAAGGCGCGAGCGCTGCTGCTTGGGCAGGCCCTGACCGTTATCGATCACTTCGATGTAGACGCGGTGGGCGTCAGGCCGGACGCGGGTGATGATACGTCCCTTCCAGTTGTCGGGGAGGCCGCCTGCTTCGGCGGCGCTTTCGACCGATTCAGTCGCGTTCTTGACGAGGTTGGTGACAGCCTGGGTAATCAGCCGGCGGTCGAAGGATGCCAGGACTTTCGCAGGTGGAATGTCGAGGACGTATTCGAGACTGGTATGGGCTTCGCGGAACAAGACCACCGAATCCTGGACTGCCTCGCGAAGATCGCTCGTTGTCATCTCGGGTTTCGGGATCCGCGCGAAGGCCGCGAATTCGTCGACCATGTCCTTGATGTGGGAAGCCTGGCGTTCGATCGTGGCGGTCAGTTTTTCGAAGGTCTCGCGGTCGGTTACGATGGTCTTGGCGTACTTGCGGCGCAAGCGTTCGGCGGAAAGCTGGATCGGGGTCAGCGGGTTCTTGATCTCGTGGGCGATGCGGCGGGCGACATCGGCCCAGGCGGACGTGCGCTGGGCCGTGACCAATTCGGAAATGTCGTCGAATGTAATCACCGATCCGACGTCGTCGTCGCCGGCTTTCTCGAACGTGACGCGAACCGCGAAGGTGCGTTCGTCGCCGTCGATGTCCATCGTGATCTGATCCTGGGGACGGTCCTTGATGCCGGGTTCGGCTGCCTTGCGGTGGATCTCTGCAATCTCGGGCAGGGCGTCGGCGATGGCCTTGCCGACCAGATCGTCGGCGCTGAGGCCGATGAGGTCTTCGGCGGCGCGCGAAACCAGGGTTATGCGTTCCTCGCCATCGAGGCCGATGACGCCGGCGGAGACACCCGAAAGCACGGCGGACATGAAGCGGCGGCGCGATTCGAGTTGTTCGTTGGCATTGACGAGGGCGTCACGCTGGACCTTCAATTCCCGGGTCATGGTGTTGAAGTCATGCGACAGGCGGCGCAGGTCGCCTTCGCCGCGGATCTCGGGCAGCGATACGGAAAGGTTGCCGCCGGAGACCTCTTGGGCGGCGCCTATGAGGCGGCGGATGGGGGCGACGAAGCGGCCGCCGAACCACATGCCGGCCCAGATCGCTGCCAGCAGGCCGGTCATCGAGATCATCAGGTACATGAGGCCGTGCGCCCACTTCAGGCCACCGCGGGCACGGCGCAGGGCGGCGTACTCGGCAGCGTTCTGTTCGGTGCGCTGCATGTGGTGAAGGACTGTCGGACTGACCGGCCGGCTCACATAGAGGAAGGAGCCGGGGTATTCGGTCAGCGCGGAGATCGCCGTGATGCGGTTGTCGCGGGTCGACACCGACAGCGGGATCTGGCCGGCGCGCGCCTCGTTGAGAGCTGCCTGGGTTGGACGGGCGAACGGCATTCGTTCGTCCTCGATGGCGCGCAGCACAGGCATGCCGGAATTGTCGATCAGGTAGGCGGCAGGAAGGTCACGCAGGCCGGCCTGGGTCATGATCATGTTCTTCATGACCTTGTTGTCACCTCCAACAAGACCGGCAGCGGCGTTGAGGTCGCGGGCCATGTTGAGGACGTCGGTGCGAATGACCTGACCATGTTCTTCAAGGTAGGTGCGGGCGACCAGGGTCGAGTCGTCGATGATGGTGCGGACGCGGTTGGAGAACCAGTTATCGAGCGAACGGGAAAAACTCACGGTGGCGCCGACGGCCACCAGAAGGGCAGGCAGAGCCGCTATGATGGAAAACAGCGCGACAATGCGGATATGGAACCGCGCGCCGGGAACCTTTGCCCGCCAGGCCTTGAGCAGGCCGGAGACCTGGGTTGCGATGATGCCGATGACGGCTAGGATCAGCACCACGTTGAAGAACAAAGCGCCGAGCACGACGCTGTTCGAAGGCACGATCGGAGTCAGGCCGGTCAGAATAAGAAACGTGAGCAATGCGGAGAGCAGGGAGAGACCGACCGTCCACAGTCCGATGAAGAAAGTCCGGTCGCTCGGCTCGAGCAGCGTTTGCTGCCCATCGAGCCGTCCAGATTGGGGCGCGGTGCCGGTGGCGGTCGACATCGTTGATCTCCGGGCGGTACGGTCAGGCACCGGCTCGCCTCGTTTTCGGGTCGCAACGCTGGTGTGTGCGATTTTCCCCTGGGGCTTGTATCAACGCCACAGTGCAGCGGGAACACAACACAAAACGTCCGCTGAGTGGCAAAACCGCGACGTTTTCCACGTCGCTGAAGACGGTTTCACTCTTCAACTGTGGCAAGGTGGTGGCGCCAGTGACCGAAATGACATTGCTCGCGCTGATTCATGCCAACTAATTTGCGGGTGAGCGGAATACCTGGATGTCCAGCAATTTTATCCGTGAGCGCAGCGTATTGCGGTTGAGGCCGAGCAATTCGGCAGCTCGAATCTGATTGCCACGCGTGGCGGTCAAGGCCGCAGTCAGAAGCGGTTTTTCGACTTCCCGGATGATGCGATCATAAATTCCCGGCGGAGGCAGGTCATTGCCGTATTCAGCGAAATACTGGGCAAGATGACGCTCCACCAACTCGCCGAGGCTCGCTTGATTGTCGGTCTGATCGGCGGAGACCAGCGGGGTCGTCTCGCTCAATTCGCGCTCGACCAGTTCGGCGGTCAACGTATCTTCGCTGTTCAACGCGACAAGGCGGCGGACGAAGTTTTCAAGCTCGCGCACGTTGCCCGGCCAGCGGTGCTGGCGAAGTCGCTCGATTGCCGCGGTCTCGATCGACCGCTGGCCTAATCCCTCGGCCGCGCAACGGCGCAGGAAGTGGCGCACCAGATCGCCAACGTCCTCGAGGCGTTCACGCAGCGGAGGCAGGCGGAGAGGAACGACGTTCAGACGGTAATAAAGGTCTTCGCGAAACAGTCCCTGGTGGATTTGCGCGCGCAGGTCGCGGTGGGTGGCGGCGATGATGCGGACGTTCGATTTGATCGCAGTGCGGCCGCCAACGGTTGTATACTCTCCCTGCTGCAGCACGCGAAGCAGCCGGGTCTGCGCTTCAAGCGGCATGTCGCCGATTTCATCAAGGAAGAGTGTGCCGCCTTCGGCTTGTTCGAAGCGGCCCTGGGTGCGGTTCTGTGCACCCGTGAAGGCGCCCTTCTCGTGGCCGAACAGCTCGCTCTCGATGAGTTCGCGGGGAATCGCTGCCATGTTGAGCGCGACGAAGGCGCCGTTGCGCCTTTTGCCGTGATCGTGGAGGACCTGGGCGACAAGTTCCTTGCCGGTCCCGCTTTCGCCGTTGATGAGGACGGTCAAGTCGCTCTGGGTGAGGCGGGCGAGTGTCCGGTAGATTTCCTGCATCGCAGGCGAGCGGCCGATCAGCGGCAGATCCTCAGAGTCGCCATCGGTTGTCTGGCGGGCCGGTTTGCGGACCGGCTCACGCAGAGCGCGGCCGACGACGGCGACGACTTCGTTGATGTCGAAGGGCTTGGGGAGATACTCGAAAGCGCCGCGCTCGGCTGCCGTCAGGGCGGTCATCAGTGTGTTCTGCGCGCTCATGACGATGATCGGCAGGTCGGGACGGATCTTTTTCAGTCGCGGGATGAGGTCGAAGGCGTTTTCGTCGGGCATTACGACGTCGGTGATGATGACGTCGCCTTCGCCTTCGCTGGCCCAGCGCCACAGGGTGGATGCATTGCCGGTCGCACGCGGGGCGTAACCGGCCCGGGCAAGGGCCTGGTTGAGGACCGTGCGGATGGCCGTGTCGTCATCGGCGATGAGTACTGTTCCTCGGGCCATTGTGGTCAGGTCCTCGTTGGTTGCTCGCGCGTAGTCTTTGAATGCCCGCCGGGCTGCACCTGGGGGGCTTCCTGCATCGGCAGGAGAATTCGGAAGACCGTCTTGTTCGAGCCACTGTCGCATTCGATGGTGCCGCCATGGTCGGCGATCAGTTTTGCCACGAGGGCGAGTCCAAGCCCGGTGCCGTTGGTCTTGGAGGTCACGAACGGATCGAACATATGCTCGCGGATCGCATCGGGTACGCCGGGGCCGTTGTCCTGGATCTCGATCATGAGCGGCAGGGATATCCGCGTTCCGGAACCGGGCACCGAAATACGGACACCGGGACGGAAGGCGGTGGTGATGACGATGCGGCCATTGTCGGCATCCGGGCCGATGGCCTCGGCCGCGTTCTTTACAAGGTTGAGAAAAGCCTGAACGAGTTTGTCGCGGTTGGCTGGAACCGGGGGCAGGGAAGGGTCGTAGTCGGCGACGACAGCGATGTTGCGGGCAAAGCCGGCAATCGCGAGCTGGCGGACGTGGTCGAGCACGTCGTGGATATTCACCGGGTCCTTCTTCAAGGGGCGCTCGTCGCCGAACACCTCCATGCGGTCGAGCAGCGCGCGGATGCGGTCGGTCTCGTTGCAGATCAGCTGGGAAAGTACGCGGTCTTCGTCACTCAGGTTGGTTTCGAGAAGCTGGGCGGCGCCGCGGATTCCTGACAAGGGGTTCTTGATTTCGTGGGCAAGGACGCCGGCCATCCCGGAGACCGAGCGGGCGGCGGCGCGGTGGGTGAGCTGGCGTTCAATCATTTGCGCCATCGAGCGCTGCTGCAGCATCAAAACCACCTGATCGTTTTTGTCGGCGAACGGGCCGCTGTAGACGTCGACGATCTTCGAGCCGCTGATACGGGGCGTGACGACTTCGATGCCATATTCGTTGACGGTTGCCCGTTTGCGGCGGACCTGCTCGACCAGCGCTACGAGGGGGCAGCCGAAAGCCAGGATGTCGTCGAGGCGAATCCGGCGCAGCATGGCAAGAGAGGTGGAAAGAAACGCTTCGGCGGCGGCATTGGCGTAGACGAAAGTGTTTTGCGGTCCGAGCACGATGACAGGATGCGGCAGGGCGTTGAGAAGTTGGTCGTGGGGTAGCGCGGCAAGGCTGACCGGCAGCGTTGCAGGTGCTTTTGACGGCGCGGCGATGTCGAGAGGCGGCGCCGACTTTGCGGGCGCGTCCGTGCCTGTCGGGGACGGCTGCGGCTCGATGATAGCTTTGGAGACTGATTTCTTCGGCGACGGTTTTTTTGCCTTCGGCTTCGCGGTTTGCCTGGCCGCAGGACTACGGGCAGGCTTGGCGGATTTGGGGGTGCGGTCCCTGTTGGTGCTCATGCGGCGGCCTCGCAGGGACTGGAGGTGGAGGCGCTCGCTTCGTAGAAGGCTCGCAGACCGGCAACGGTGCGGGCTGGATCGGTCTCTGTGCACAGGCGGGCGCGCCATGCCTTGACGACCGAGGTCGGGGCGCCGGACTGTTCGAGATACCAGCCGATGTGTTTGCGGGCGTTGCGCAAGCCAAGAGCACTTCCGTAATGGCTCAGCATAGCCTCGACGTGGCCAACTGCGATCTGCATCTGGCGCTGGTGCGGGGGTGCTCCGCGATCAACGCCGGTGTCGAGATAGGTGCCGATGCGGGCAGGCTGCCAGGGGGCGCCGTATGCTCCGCGGCCGATCATGACGCCATCGGCACCGGACAATTGGAGCGCGCGGCTGGCATCGTCGAGGGTGAGGATGTCGCCGTTGACGATGACCGGGATCGCGACGGCTTCCTTGACGTCGCGCACGCGCACCCAGTCCGCGGACCCCTTGTAGAATTGACAGCGCGTGCGGCCATGGACGGTTACGAGGCGCACCCCGCTGGCCTCGGCGCGGCGGGCAAGGACGGGTGCGTTGATCGTGGCGTCGTCCCAGCCGAGGCGCATCTTCAGGGTCACCGGGACTTCGACGGCTTCGATGACCGCATCAATCAGGCTCACGGCGTGGTCGAGGTCGCGCATCAGCGCGCTGCCGGATAATTTGCCGGTGACCTCACGGGCTGGACAACCCATGTTGATGTCGATGATATCGGCACCGCAATCCTGGGCAAGACGCGCGCCTTCGGCCATCCAATGGGCTTGCCGGCCGGCAATCTGCACGGCGAACGGCTTCAATTCGCTGCCGGCGATCCGGCGAAGGACATTGCGCCGGCCATCGACGAGTTCCTTGCTGGCGACCATTTCGGAAACCACGAGCCCGGCGCCAAGCTCGGTTGCCAGCGCTCTGAAGGGCAGGTCGGTGACGCCCGACATCGGGGCCAGAAAGGCCCGGTTCGCCAACCGGTGCGGTCCGATCTCAAGAGGGGCTCTGATTGTCTCTCGCATTCGTCTCTGCGTATTTTTTATGCACTAATTGCATGTGCTGATGTTCTGGGCAGTTTATGTGGGGGCGGTGATTTGCGCAAGCCTCCTTCGCGATGCTTCGAATTGCTGTACACAGGCGATCTCAGGGGATTTGCGAGCGATGCAAGGGCGGCAAACAATGGGTTTGGAAGCGTGAAGACAGCGGCGTTAATCGTGGCGGCTGGGCGGGGAAGCCGGGCGGCGGATGGTCGCGGCGGCCCAAAGCAGTACGCCGAATTGGGTGGAAGGGCGATGCTCGCGTATGCGCTGGAGGCGTTTCTGGGGCATCCCCGGATAGATCATGTACGTGTGGTTGTTCATCAAGACGATCGGGAGCGGTTTGCGAAAGTCGCAGCGCAATTCGGCGGCCGGTTAGGCGAGCCGGCGATCGGCGGTGCATCGCGTCAGGAGAGCGTCTTGCGTGGGCTGGCGTCGTTGGCTGAGGCTGGCTTCGACACGGTGCTGATCCACGACGCCGCGCGGCCGTTCGTTTCCGCCGAGATCATCGACGGCGTATTGGCCGGGCTGGAGGCGAACGACGGGGCGATTGCGGCCGTTCAGGTTGCCGACACCCTGAAGGCGTCGCATCGTGACCTGCGGATCAAGGCGACCGTGCCCCGCGAAGGGTTATGGCGGGCGCAGACTCCGCAAGGATTCCGGTTCGCGGCAATTCTCGATGCGCACCGGCGGGCTGCGAATGAGAAGCCGTCCGAGTTCACCGATGATGCCTCGATTGCCGAATGGGCGGGACTCAAGGTGGTGCTGACCGCCGGATCAATCAAGAACGACAAGATCACCACCGCAGAGGACCTTCAGATGGCGCAACAGCGGGTGCGGTCGAATAGCGATGCAATGGAACAGCGTACCGGTACCGGCTTCGACGTTCATCGGTTCGCCGAGGGAAATGAGGTCTGGCTGTGCGGGGTTGCGATCCCCTACGGGCGCCGTCTCGATGGGCATTCGGATGCCGATGTCGGGCTGCACGCGCTGACGGATGCAATTCTCGGAGCAATAGCCGACGGCGATATCGGCGCGCACTTCCCGCCCAGCGATCCGCAGTGGAAGGGTGCCGCGTCAGACCGGTTCCTGGCCGATGCAGCGCGGCGGGTCCGCGATCGCGGCGGGGCGATCGTCAACGTCGATGTGACGCTCATTTGTGAAGAGCCAAAGGTCGGCCCGCACCGGGATGCCATGCGCAAGGCCATCGCCGGGATCCTCCAAATCGACGTCGGCCGGGTCGGCGTCAAAGCCACGACGACCGAGGGCCTCGGCTTCACGGGACGGCGCGAAGGCATCGCGGCAATGGCGAGTTCAACGGTGCGGCTTCCGGTTGCCAGTTGATCGAGCGCTTTGTTGGCGGGGAAAAGTTGGACTCTTCGGTCGAATCGCGGCATCCCATGGGGATGGGGTTGTATGACCAAAAGGAGATCGTCGCTGTGGGAGAGGCCAGCATGCAGCTAGCAACAGGAACGCTTGAGCGGCAGGTCGGCGCGAGCCCGGCCACAATGCGCGAGATCGCTGAAGCGACATCGTCATCGTGTCTTGCGACACGTATCCGGCAGTTGTCACGTATTGTAACCCGACTCTACGATGACGTCTTACGTCCGCTCGGCATCACCGCCAGCCAGTACACGCTGCTGGCGCAGCTTGCCGCGCGCGATGGGATCACGGCGGTTGAAATCGGGCATGAACTCGACATCGAGAAGTCCACCCTTTCGCGAAACCTGAAGCGGCTGCTGGCGCTGGGCCACATCGTCATGGATCCGCCGGCCGGTCGTCGCGGCCGTGGCCTGCATTTGACCCCGAAAGGCCAGGCAGTGCTGGTCGATGCCTATCCGATCTGGAAGGATGCGCAGGAGCGTTCGGTATCGATCCTGGGTCATGAAACGCGCGGAGTGCTCGACGACCTGCTCAATCATGCCGAGAAGCTCGTAACGCCCTGACCGGCGCGTTTGGTTCGTCGAAAAAAGTTTTGACTTGCGGGGGGTGCGCGGTGCGTGCCCCTTTTGCGTTTGAAGTATCTGCACGAGGCGTCGATGTTCAAACAGGATCTGTTGCAGGATGCGGAACGGCTGCTTGGCGAGTTGCGGGCAGCCGGGTTGATGATTGCTGCCGCGGAGAGCTGTACCGGCGGGTTGATCTCGGCGGTCCTGACCTCGATTGCCGGATCTTCCGAGGTGGTCGAGCGCGGCTTCGTTACCTATTCGAACGAAGCGAAATCGGAACTGCTTGGCGTGCCGGCGGATCTTATCGCGATGCATGGTGCTGTAAGCGAACAGGTCGCCAGGGCGATGGCTGTGGGAGCGTTGGCTGCATCGCGGGCGCAGATCACCGTGGCGGTCACCGGGATCGCGGGGCCGGGCGGGGGTAGCGAAGAAAAGCCTGTTGGTCTCGTATACCTGGGGGCGGTGCTGCGGGGATCAGAACCGATCGGCCGCGAGTGCCGGTTCGGTGACGCCGGCCGTGACGAAGTGCGCATCAGGAGCGTTGCGGTGGCGTTCGATCTGGTGCGGGCTGCAATGAAAACCTGAAGCGTTCAAGCCGGTCTATCTGCCGTTCGCAACGCGGACGAGGGCGACTTGTAGATGCGGTGCGCGCGGGCCTCGAAAGCGGCGGAGAACTTGCGGAACGCCTTGTCGAAAACGGTACCCATCAGCATCGCCAGCATGCGCGAGCGAAACTCGTAGTCGAGGAGGAAATCCACGTCGCAGCCGCCGTTGTCGGCGTGCAGGAAGCGCCAGCGGTTTTCGAGGTGGCTGAACGGGCCGTCGAGATACTCGACAAGGATCTCGTATTTTTGGCGGTTGAGAGATACGCGCGTCGTAAAACTCTCGCGGATGGCGTGATAGCCAACTCCCATTGTGGCAACCAGGATGGTGGCGTGCCCGTTTGCGGACCGCTCGGTGATGCGAAGCGTTTCGCATAGCGGGACGAATTGCGGGTATTGCTCGACGTCGGCGACGAGATCGAACATCTGGTCGGGAGTGAAGGTGAGCCGTCGGCGGTTCCTGAATGTCGGCATCTCTATCGGCTCAATCCCGGATTACGGTCGTCGCGCGTTCTCGTTGGCATGTTTGGGGCTGTGGAAACCGATCTGGCGCCCAGCGCCGTCAGGCAGTTGCGTGCTGCCTGAAGCGGGCTTGGCGGAGGCGGGCGAAGTCGTCTCCGGCATGATAACTGGAGCGCGTCATGGGGCTCGACGAAACCAGCAGAAATCCTTTGGCCAGGGCTGTGCGCTTGTAGGCGTCGAATTCCTCCGGCGGCACGTAGCGCTTCACTTCGGCGTGCTTGCGGCTCGGTTGGAGATATTGGCCGATGGTGAGGAAGTCGACCTCGGCGGTGCGCAGGTCGTCCATCAGCTGGAGGACTTCTTCGCGCTGCTCGCCGAGGCCGACCATGATGCCGGATTTGGTGAACATCGTGGGGTCGAGTTCCTTTACCTTCTGCAGCAGGCGCAAGGAGTGGAAGTAGCGCGCGCCGGGCCGGATCTTGAGGTAGAGGCCGGGTACGGTTTCAAGGTTGTGATTGAAGACGTCGGGTCTGGCCTCGACCACGATCTCGAGGGCGCCGTTCTTGCGCAGGAAATCAGGGGTGAGGATTTCGACGGTCGTTTCCGGTGCCGCCTGGCGGATCGCCGCGATGACGGCCGCGAAATGGCGGGCGCCGCCATCGACGAGGTCGTCGCGGTCGACGGATGTGATGACGACGTGCTCGAGACCCAGTTTTGCGACCGCCTCGGCGACGCGTTCGGGTTCGCCTTCGTCCAGCGGCAGGGGCATGCCGGTTCGCACGTTGCAAAAGGCGCAGGCGCGCGTGCAGGTATCGCCCATGATCATCATGGTTGCGTGGCGCTTCTCCCAGCACTCGCCGATGTTGGGGCAGCCGGCTTCTTCGCAAACAGTGTGCAGGCCATTTTCGCGCACGATTTCGCGGGTGCGGGCGTATTCGGGCGATCCCGCGGCGCGAACGCGAATCCATGCCGGCTTGGGCAGTACCGGACTATCCGGACGATGCGCCTTCTCAGGATGCCGTGGCGCGGCGCCCTTATCGCGGTTATCGAGAATTGTGACCATGTCCGATTTGTCCAAGGGCTGACGTCGCGATCCGGCCCTCTGCCGGTGCGTTTCTCACTCAACCCTAGTGTAGCGCACCTGACGTTTGGTCCCCACTTGCGGCTTGGCTCGATGCCAAACGTTCGGTGCAAAAGCTACACTAGAATCATAGTTTTGCTCGTGTTCCTTATGGCTCCGACACTTGGTCGATAGTGTGCTGCAACGGGA
>JAHJSN010000010.1 GCA_018830445.1 Alphaproteobacteria bacterium
CACAAGCGCCGAACCCTTGGTGATCGGAATGTCGTCGCCGGGGAATTCATACGAAGAAAGAAGTTCGCGCACTTCCATCTCGACAAGTTCAAGAAGCTCTTCGTCGTCGACCTGGTCGCACTTGTTCAGATAAACAACCAGCGCCGGCACGCCAACCTGGCGGGCAAGCAGGATGTGCTCGCGCGTCTGCGGCATCGGGCCGTCGGCGGCCGAAACCACCAGGATCGCGCCGTCCATCTGCGCCGCACCCGTGATCATGTTCTTCACGTAGTCGGCGTGGCCGGGGCAGTCGACGTGCGCATAGTGCCGGTTCGCCGTCTCGTACTCAACGTGCGAAGTCGAGATCGTGATGCCGCGCGCGCGCTCTTCGGGAGCCTTGTCGATGTTGTCGTACGACGTGTAGCTCGCCCCGCCAGATTCAGCCAGAACCTTCGTGATCGCCGCCGTCAGCGACGTCTTGCCGTGGTCGACGTGACCGATCGTTCCGATGTTGCAGTGCGGCTTCGTCCGCTCGAATTTTGCCTTGGCCATTCCGGCTCTCCTCGTTTCGTCAATTCGTCAGTCGCAGGCGATGCCTCTCGACCGGTTCAACTCAATTGACCCGCGGACGGCCGTGACGCTTCTAATCGCCACAATGCCCGCGGATCGATCCGCCTCAGGCGTACTTGGCCCGAACTTCATCCGCCACGTTGCGCGGCACTTCCGCGTAGTGTGCGAACTGCATCGAATACTGCGCACGGCCGGTCGACATCGAGCGCAGCGTGTTGATGTACCCGAACATATTCGCCAGCGGCACGAATGCCTTGATGACCACCGCATTGCCGCGCAGGTCCTGCGAGCGAACCTGACCGCGCCGCGAGTTGACGTCGCCGATGATGCCGCCGACGAAGTCCTGCGGGGACGTGATCTCGACGTCCATGATGGGTTCGAGCAGCTTGATGCCGCCCTTTTCGCAACCTTCTTTCATCGCCGCGCGCGATGCGATTTCGAACGCAATCGCAGAAGAGTCGACTTCGTGGAAGGCTCCGTCGGTCAGCGTGACCTTCATGTCGACCATCGGGAAGCCGATCAGCATGCCGGTTTCCCAGACAGACTTCACGCCCTTTTCGACGCCAGGAATGTATTCCTTCGGCACCGTACCGCCGACGATCACGGAAGCGAACTCGTTCCCCTTGCCGATTTCGTTGGGTTCAAGACGCATTTTCACGCGTGCGAACTGGCCGGTACCGCCGGTCTGCTTCTTGTGCGTGTAGTCGACGTCAGCCGGCCGCGCCAGGCTCTCGCGATAGGCAACCTGCGGCGCACCAACGTCGGCATCCACCTTGTGGGTCCGCTTCAGGATATCGACCTTGATGTCGAGGTGGAGTTCGCCCATGCCCTTGAGGATGGTTTCACCCGACTCCTGATCGACGGAAACGCGGAACGAAGGGTCTTCCAGCGCCATTTCATTGAGCGCCAGAGCCATCTTTTCCTGGTCCGCCTTCGTCTTCGGCTCGATCTTCACCTCGATCACCGGATCGGGGAAGTCCATTTTTTCCAGGATCACTGGCTTGTTCGGGTCGCAAAGGGTTTCACCCGTGCGGGTGTCCTTCAAGCCCTGCAGCGCGATGATATCGCCCGCATAGGCTTGCTTGATTTCCTTGCGGTCGTCAGCGTGCATCATGTAGGCGCGTCCGACGCGTTCCTTCTTGTCGCGCGTCGACTGCAGCAGCGGCATCCCCTGTTCCAGCTTGCCCGAATAGATCCGGCAGAACGTCAGCGAACCGACATGCTCGAAATTCATGATCTTGAAAGCCAGCATCGACAGCGGCTCGTCGTCCGACGACTTGCGCACCATCGGCGACTCGTCCTTCGGATTGATGCCCTTGATATCCGGCACTTCCACCGGGCTCGGCAACAGATCGACCACAGCATCGAGCAGCGTCTGCACGCCCTTGTTCTTGAAGGCCGACCCGCACAGCATCGGATAGAACACGTTCTTGCACGTGCCTTCGCGCAGCAGACGGCGCAGCGTATCGGCGTCAGGCTCGTTGCCGTCGAGGTATTCCGCCATCACGTCGTCGTCCATCTCGACGGCGATCTCGATCATCTCGGCGCGCATCTCGTTGGCCTTGTCGACCAGGTCTGCCGGGATATCCTTTTCGACATAGGTCGCGCCCTTGTCGTCGCCTTCCCAGACGACGGCCTTCATCTTGATGAGATCGACGATGCCGGCAAAATCACTCTCGGCGCCGATCGGAATCTGGATCGGAACCGGACGCGCACCAAGCTTCGTCTTGATTTCGGAGACGCACATGAAGAAGTCGGCGCCGGTCTTGTCCATCTTGTTGGCGAAGATGATCCGCGGCACCTTGTACTTGTCGCCCTGGCGCCAGACGGTTTCGGTCTGCGGCTCGACGCCGGCGTTGGAGTCAAGCACGCACACCGCGCCGTCGAGCACACGCAGCGACCGCTCAACTTCGATCGTGAAGTCGACGTGGCCTGGCGTGTCGATGATATTGAGGCGGCGCATGCGACCGTCCCGGCCCGGCCAGGTGCAGGTCGTTGCAGCCGACGTAATCGTGATCCCGCGTTCGGCTTCCTGGTCCATGAAGTCCATGGTTGCAGCGCCGTCGTGCACTTCGCCGATTTTATGCGAAATGCCGGTATAGAAGAGGATGCGTTCCGTAACCGTCGTCTTACCGGCGTCGATGTGCGCCATGATGCCGAAGTTGCGGTAGTCCTCGATTGGATATTCGCGTGCCATGATCAGCCTCTGGGGAAAACCCCTGTATTCCTAGAAACGGGCGTCGCCCTTACCAGCGATAGTGCGAGAAGGCCCGGTTGGCCTCTGCCATCTTATGCGTATCTTCGCGCTTCTTGACCGAGGTGCCACGGTTGTTTGCGGCATCGAGAAGCTCTCCCGACAGACGCTCCACCATGGTGTTCTCGTTGCGCTTGCGCGCCGCCGTGATGATCCAACGGATCGCCAGAGCCTGCCGCCGCTCGGGGCGAACCTCGACCGGCACCTGATAGGTCGCGCCGCCGACACGCCGCGAGCGGACTTCCACCGACGGCATTACATTCTTCAGCGCATCGTGGAAAAGCTGCAACGGATCGGACTTGGCTTTTTCCTCCATCCGGTCGAACGCACCGTAAACGATACCTTCGGCGGTGGATTTCTTTCCGTCCCGCATGACCGCATTCATGAACTTGGTCACGATGAGATCGGTGAACTTCGGATCCGGAATGATTTCGCGCTTTTGCGCGCGGTGACGTCGGGACATTTTCGAGCCCTGTATCTCAAAAGTTGCGAAAGGCCAGCGGATCGAAACCCGAGGCCAGCCGTTTTCTGATTTCGTTACTTCGGACGCTTCGCGCCATATTTCGAACGGCGCTGCTTGCGGTCGGCGACGCCCTGCGTATCGAGCACGCCGCGAATGATGTGGTAGCGCACGCCCGGCAAATCCTTGACGCGGCCGCCGCGAATCAGCACCACCGAATGCTCTTGCAGGTTATGCCCCTCACCGGGAATGTAGCCGATGACTTCATACCCGTTGGTCAGCCTGATCTTGGCGACCTTTCTGAGAGCCGAGTTCGGCTTTTTCGGTGTGGTTGTATAAACGCGCGTGCACACGCCACGCTTCTGCGGGCACGACTCCATGTGGCGCGACTTGCCACGAACCGTTTTGCGCGTACGCGGGTTACGTATCAGCTGTTGAATCGTAGGCATTCGGCCTCACCCTGCGGCGTTCGTCACGACAAACGCCATACCTTATGCACTGAACCCCTTCGAAAGAACGGGTCCAGCGTGAATCGCCATAGGATCACCGGCTCGCTCGAGCCGAGGATCATGGCATGCGAATTGTCCTCTGCTTAACTTAACGCCAGCGTTTAGCGGGGCTTTTGAAAAAGCCCTCAATGCGCCAGAAAGTGCGGCGCCAGCTACGGCCTGACGTGAGAGTGAGGTTCGTATAATCGTTGGGGATTACGCGGTCAACAGCGCTTGCCCTAAAATCTGAAATAATTTCGTCGCAGGCATCTGCATTTTGCGTGTTTCTCATTTGCGGCGGCCAAAGTGCAACCCTTCTCTACTGGAATAGTGCATTGAAAAAGGAAACGGCCGCCAACGCGGCGGCCGTCCATTGTTGAGTGTCTACAGCGAAGAGCGCTTATTCGGCGGCTTCTTCACCCGGCCCTGCGATAGATCCGCCCGGCTCCGCCTTTGCCTGTTCCTTGGCTATGAGCACGTCGCGCTTGTTGGCGATCCGGCGCAAACGCCGCAGCATCCCGCCGGTGCCCGCCGGAATGAGCCGGCCGACGATGACGTTCTCCTTGAGACCGTCGAGTGTATCGACCTTGCCGTTGACCGACGCTTCGGTGAGGACCCTCGTCGTCTCCTGGAAGGAGGCCGCAGAGATGAACGACCTGGTTTGCAGCGAGGCCTTGGTGATGCCGAGCAGGACCGGAATTGCACCCGCCGGACGCAATCCTTCTTTTTCGGCGACAATGTTGCGCTCCTCGAACTCGGTCCGATCGAGTTGTTCGCCCTTGATCATGTCCGTCTCGCCCGCATCCGTGATCTCCACCTTCTGCAGCATCTGCCTGACGATCACTTCGATATGCTTGTCGTTGATCGTCACGCCCTGCAGCCGGTAGACGTCCTGGATCTCGTTGATGAGATAGTTCGCCAGTTCCTCGACACCCTTGATGGCGAGAATATCGTGCGGGGCAGGGTGGCCGTCGTAGACGTAATCACCGCGCTCAATGCGGTCACCGTGCTGAACGGCGAGCGTTTTGCCGCGCGGGATCAGGTACTCGACCGGCTCGTCTTCCTCGCTGTCCGGACGAATGATGATCCGCTGCTTGTTCTTGTAGTCCTTGCCGAACTCGACCGTACCGGAGGCCTCCGAAATGATCGCGTGATCCTTCGGACGGCGGGCTTCGAACAGTTCCGCAACGCGCGGCAGACCGCCGGTGATGTCACCGGATTTCGCCGAGGCGGTCGGGCTACGGGCGAGAACGTCTCCGGCCTTCACTTTGTCGCCGGGCTCAACCGAGAGAATCGCGTCGACCGACAGAAGGTAGCGGGCATCTCCGCCACGATCGACCTTGATCGGTTTGCCCTTGGCATCGTGGATCACCATCGCTGGCTTCAGTTCGGCTCCGCGCGGGCTCGCCCGCCAGTCGATCACGACGCGGTTGGTTGTGCCCTTCACTTCGTCGGTCTGCTCACGCACCGATGCCCCGTCGACCACATCCTCGAACGCGACGACGCCGTCGACTTCGGTCAGGATCGGCCGCGTGTAGGGATCCCACTGTGCCATGCGGGTGCCACGCTTGACCGTGTCGCCCTCATCGACCAGCAGCCGCGCACCGTACGGGATCTTGTGCGCGGCAAGCTCCTTGCCGGTCTGGTCTTCGATCGCCAACTGCACGTTGCGGCTCATGGCCACGACCTTGCCCTGGCTGTCCTTGACGACGTTGCGGTTATGCACCCGCACCGTGCCGTTGAAGTTCGACTCGATGAAGGACGTATCGACCACCTGCGCCGTACCGCCGATGTGGAACGTACGCATGGTCAGCTGCGTGCCCGGCTCCCCGATCGACTGCGCCGCGATGACGCCGACGGCCTCGCCGATATTGACCGGCGTACCGCGGGCAAGATCGCGCCCGTAGCAGGCCGCGCATACCCCGGTTTCGGTTTCACAGGTCAGAACCGAACGGATCTTGAGTTCCTGGATCTCCGATTCGGCGATGAGATCGGCCTGGCGCTCCTCGATCAGTTCGTTCTTCTCGATGATCACTTTCCCGGTTTCCGGGTTGATGATGTCCTCGGCCGCCGTGCGCCCCAGCGCCCGCTGCGACAGCGGCACGATCACCTGGCCTGAGTCGACCACCGCCTGGATCGAGATACCGTCATCGGTCCCGCAATCGGGTTCCGAAATGATCGAATCCTGCGCCACGTCGACGAGACGCCGCGTCAGATAGCCGGAGTTTGCCGTCTTCAACGCGGTATCGGCGAGGCCCTTGCGCGCGCCGTGTGTCGAGTTGAAGTATTCCAGAACCGACAGGCCTTCCTTGAAGTTGGCCTTGATCGGCGTCTCGATGATCTCGCCCGACGGCTTCGTCATCAGGCCGCGCATGGCTGCCAGCTGACGCATCTGTGTCGGCGAACCGCGCGCACCCGAATGGCTCATCATGTAGATCGAGTTGATCGGCTTCTGGCGCCCGTTGTCGAGATATTCGACCGCCGAGATACGCTCCATCATTTCTTTCGCGATGCGGTCGGTACACTTCGACCAGGCATCCACCACCTTGTTGTACTTTTCCAGCTGCGTAATGAGGCCGTCGTTGTACTGCTGCTCGAATTCGCGGACGAGATCCTCGGTCTCCCCCATGATCTTCGCCTTGGAATCGGGGATCAGCATGTCGTCCTTGCCGAACGAGATGCCGGCCTTGAACGCGTGGTGGAAGCCGAGCGCCATGGTCCGGTCGCAGAAGATCACCGTCTCCTTCTGACCGCAGCCGCGGTAGACCGCGTCGATCATCTTGGAAATCGCCTTCTTCGTCAGCAGGTCGTTGACGAGATCGAACTTGATCTCCGGCGAACGCGGCAGCAGATCGCCAAGCAGCAGCCGGCCGGGTGTCGTGTCGTGGATCTCGACGACGTCGTTACCGCCCGCATCCTTGGTGATAAAGCGGCCCTTGACCTTGGCGTGCAGCGTCACGACACCGGCCTCGAGCGCGTGGTAGACTTCGCTTGCCGAACCCAGCAGCATCCCTTCGCCGGGCTCGTTGTCGGCGATCAGCGACAGGTAGTAGAGGCCAAGCACGATGTCCTGCGAAGGCACGATGATCGGCTGGCCGTTTGCCGGATGCAGGATGTTGTTGGTCGACATCATCAACACGCGCGCTTCGAGCTGCGCTTCCAGCGACAGCGGCACGTGCACCGCCATCTGGTCGCCGTCGAAGTCGGCGTTGAAGGCCGCGCAGACGAGCGGGTGCAGCTGGATCGCCTTGCCTTCGATCAGGATCGGCTCGAACGCCTGGATGCCGAGGCGGTGCAGCGTCGGTGCGCGGTTCAGCATCACCGGATGTTCGCGGATCACCTCATCGAGAACGTCCCAGACTTCCGGCTTCTCCTTCTCGACCAGCTTTTTCGCCTGCTTGACGGTCGCCGCCTGTCCCAGCGCCTGCAGGCGCGCATAGATGAACGGCTTGAACAGTTCGAGCGCCATTTTCTTCGGCAGGCCGCACTGGTGCAGCTTGAGTTCGGGGCCGACCACGATCACCGAACGGCCCGAGTAGTCGACGCGCTTGCCGAGCAGGTTCTGGCGGAAGCGGCCCTGCTTGCCCTTCAGCATGTCGGCGAGCGATTTCAGCGGCCGCTTGTTGGCGCCCGTGATGACGCGGCCGCGGCGGCCGTTGTCGAACAGCGCATCCACCGATTCCTGCAGCATGCGCTTTTCGTTGCGGATGATGATGTCGGGTGCCCGAAGCTCCATCAGCCGCTTCAGGCGGTTGTTGCGGTTGATGACGCGGCGGTAGAGATCGTTGAGGTCGGACGTCGCGAAGCGGCCGCCGTCGAGCGGCACCAGCGGCCGCAGTTCCGGCGGGATCACCGGCACGACGGTCAGGATCATCCACTCAGGCCGGTTGCCCGACTCGATGAACGCCTCGATGACCTTGAGCCGCTTGCCGAGTTTCTTCGGCTTGAGTTCGGTGGTCGCCTCTGCGATTTCCTGGCGCAGGTCCTCACGGATCTTGTGCAGATCCATGTTCATCAGGATTTCGCGAATGGCCTCCGCCCCGATTCCGGCCGTGAAGCTGTCGGGACCGTGCTCGTCCATCGCCTGATTGTACTCGTCCTCGGTGAGCAGCTGCTTTTCCTTGAACGGCGAGATGCCCGGATCGATGACCACGTAGTTCTCGAAGTAGAGAACCCGCTCCAGGTCTTTCAGCGTCATGTCGAGAAGCAGGCCGATGCGCGACGGCAGCGACTTCAGGAACCAGATGTGCGCAACCGGCGCGGCAAGCTCGATATGCCCCATGCGCTCGCGGCGCACTTTCGCCAGCGTGACTTCGACGCCGCATTTTTCGCAGATGATGCCCTTGTACTTCATCCGCTTGTACTTGCCGCACAGGCATTCGTAGTCCTTGATCGGCCCGAAGATGCGCGCGCAGAACAGGCCGTCACGCTCCGGCTTGAACGTCCGGTAGTTGATCGTCTCGGGCTTTTTGATCTCGCCGAACGACCACGACAGGATATCGTCGGGGCTGGCGAGTGAAATCTTGATCTGGTCGAACGTCTGGAGCGGCGCCTGGCTCTTGAAGAAGTTGGTGATCTCGTTCATCGGCAGTCTCCTGGCAGGCCTTCGTTTGAAGCCCGGTATTCATGGGGCGCGCCCACGAAACAGTGGGGCGTTCGCCCGGCCCCGCCGATCAGCGGAGCCGGGCCTGGGTGATGCCGTACCTATTCGGCGGCGGGCTTCGATTCGAGCCGCAGCTGAACGCCGGTGGTCTTCTCTTCTTCGCCCGGCGGCTTGTCGGTGTTGATGAGTTCGACATTGAGGCCGAGCGCACGCATTTCCTTGACGAGCACGTTGAAGCTTTCCGGCACGCCGGCCTCGAACGCGTCGTCGCCGCGCACGATCGCCTCATAGACCTTTGTGCGGCCGGCCACGTCGTCGGATTTGACGGTGAGCATTTCCTGCAACGTGTAGGCGGCGCCATAGGCTTCGAGTGCCCACACCTCCATTTCACCGAACCTCTGCCCGCCGAACTGCGCCTTGCCGCCGAGCGGCTGCTGGGTCACCAGCGAGTAGGGACCGATCGAACGCGCGTGGATCTTGTCGTCGACGAGGTGATGCAGCTTCAGAACGTACTTGTAGCCGACCGTCACCTTGCGGTCGAACGGCTCGCCGGTACGCCCGTCGTAAAGCTGCACCTGTCCCGAGCGATCGAAGCCGGCCTGTTCCAGCATCTTGACGATGTCGGGTTCATGCGCGCCATCGAATACCGGCGTCGCGATCGGCACGCCGGTTTTCAGCTGGTCGCCCAGCCGCTCCTTGTCGCCGTCTTCGGGAGCGACTTCGTTGATGACGTCCTTGCCGTAGACAATCTCGAGCTGCGTGGCCAACGGCTTCATGTCGCCCGAAGCGCGATACTCTTCGAGCGCCTGTTCAATTAGACGGCCGAGCCCCCGGCACGCCCACCCGGTGTGCGTTTCGAGAATCTGCCCGACGTTCATGCGCGACGGCACGCCGAGCGGATTGAGAACGATATCGACCGGCGTACCGTCTTCGAGGAACGGCATGTCCTCCTTCGGCACGATCATCGACACGACGCCCTTGTTGCCATGCCGCCCGGCCATCTTGTCGCCCGGCTGGATCTTGCGCTTCACGGCGACGAAGACCTTGACCATCTTCATCACGCCCGGAGGCATTTCATCGCCGCGCTGCAGCTTGTCGACCTTGTCCACGAAGCGGCGCTCGAGGCTCTTCTTGGCGTCCTCGTACTGCTTCTGGATGGCTTCGAGTTCGCCCTGGGCCTTCTCGTCGGCAAGTCCGATTTCCCACCACTGCGAGCGCGGAATGTCGTCGAGTACCGCGTCGTCGAGGTTGGTGCCCTTGCGAGCGCCCTTCGGACCCTTGGCGACTTCCTTGCCCATCAGCGCGTCGCGCAGGCGGGCATAGACGTTGCGGTCGAGGATCTGCATTTCGTCGTCGCGGTCCTTCGCGAGACGCTCGATTTCCTCACGCTCGATCGCCATCGCGCGTTCGTCCTTGTCGACGCCATGGCGGTTGAAGACGCGCACTTCGACGATGGTGCCAGCCACGCCCGGCGGCAGCCGCAGCGAGGTGTCGCGGACATCCGAAGCCTTCTCGCCGAAGATCGCCCGCAGCAGCTTTTCTTCCGGCGTCATCGGGCTTTCGCCCTTCGGCGTGATCTTGCCGACCAGGATGTCGCCTGGATGCACTTCGGCGCCGATGTAGACGATGCCTGCCTCGTCGAGGTTTTTCAGCGCTTCTTCCGAGACGTTGGGAATATCGCGGGTGATTTCCTCAGGCCCGAGCTTGGTGTCGCGCGCCATGACTTCGAATTCCTCGATGTGGATCGAGGTGAAGACGTCGTCCGTCACCACGCGTTCCGACATCAAGATCGAGTCTTCGAAGTTGTAGCCCATCCACGGCATGAACGCGACGAGCACGTTCTTGCCGAGCGCCAGATCGCCGAGGTCTGTCGAGGGGCCGTCGGCGATGATCTCGCCCTCGCGCACGAAGTCGCCCACATTCACCAGCGGCCGCTGGTTGATGCAGGTGTTCTGATTCGAGCGCTGGAACTTGCGCAGCCGGTAGATGTCGACGCCCGGTTTCGAGGGGTCGGTCTCTTCCGTCGCACGAATAACGATACGCGTTGCGTCCACCTGGTCGATGATGCCGGTGCGCCGCGCCGCGATTGCGGCGCCCGAGTCGCGCGCCACCACTTCTTCCATGCCGGTGCCGACAAGCGGCGCCTCGGCACGGATCAGCGGCACCGCCTGACGCTGCATGTTGGAACCCATCAACGCACGGTTTGCGTCGTCGTTTTCCAGGTACGGGATCAAAGCCGCCGCGACCGAAACGAGCTGCTTCGGCGACACGTCGATGTAATTCACCTGTGACGGCGGCACCAGCAGCACGTCGCCCTGGTAGCGGCAGTTGACGAGATCGCCCGTCAACGTCCCGTCCTCTGCGATTTCGGCGTTCGCCTGGGCAACGTAGTGGCGCATTTCCGCCGTCGCCGAGAGGTACTCGACGTCATCGGTGACCTTGCCGTCGTTGACCTTGCGGTACGGGCTCTCGATGAACCCGTATTTGTTCACCTTGGCAAACGTGGCAAGCGAGTTGATGAGGCCGATGTTGGGGCCTTCCGGCGTCTCGATCGGACAGATGCGCCCGTAGTGAGTGGGATGCACGTCGCGGACTTCGAAGCCCGCGCGCTCACGCGTCAGACCGCCCGGGCCGAGCGCCGACAGGCGGCGCTTGTGGGTGATCTCGGAAAGCGGGTTGGTCTGGTCCATGAACTGCGACAGCTGCGAGGATCCGAAGAACTCGCGCACCGCTGCTGCGGCCGGCTTGGCATTGATGAGATCCTGCGGCATCACGGTGTCGATGTCGACCGAGCTCATGCGCTCCTTGATGGCGCGCTCCATGCGCAACAGCCCGAGGCGGTACTGGTTTTCCATCAGTTCGCCGACCGAGCGCACGCGGCGGTTGCCGAGGTGGTCGATGTCGTCGATGGCGCCGCGGCCGTCGCGCAGGCCGACGAGAAGGCGCAGCACCGAAATGATGTCTTCGGCGCGCAGCACCTTTACCGTATCTTCGGCTTCCGTGAACCCTTCGAGTTCGGACAGGCGCATGTTCATCTTGACGCGGCCAACCGCCGACAGATCGTAGCGCTCCGGATCGAAGAACAGACCGTAGAACAGGTTCGTCGCCGCTTCGATGGTCGGCGGCTCGCCGGGCCGCATGACCCGGTAGATGTCCATCAGCGCTTCGTCTTTGTTGGCGTTCTTGTCGATCGTCAGCGTGTTGCGGATGAACGCCCCGATGTTGACGTGGTCGATGTCGAGAATCGGAAACTCCTTGACCTTCTGGTCCTTGAGTTCCGCAAGCAGTTCGCCATTCAGTTCCGCACCGGCTTCCGCGTAGATGCGGCCGGTCTTCATGTCGACGATGTCTTCGCCGAGATACTTGCCGACCAGTTCTTCCGAGGAAACCAGCAGTTCCTTCAGGCCGCCTTGCGCAAGGTCGCGTGCCCGCCGCGCCGTGATCTTCTCCCCCGCGTCGATGACGACTTCACCCGTCTTGGCATCGAGCATGTCCGAATGCGGCACCACACCGCGCCACTTGGCCGGCTCGAACGGCATCTTCCAGCCGCGCTTCGATTCCTTGATGACGATCTTCGAATAGAACGTCTCGAGGATTTCCTCGTCATTGAGGCCCAACGCATAAAGAAGCGTCGTCGCCGGCAGCTTGCGCCGGCGGTCGATCCGCACATACGCGATGTCCTTGGCGTCGAATTCGAAGTCGAGCCACGAACCGCGGTAGGGAATGATGCGGGCCGCGAACAACAGTTTGCCGGACGCGTGCGTGCGCCCCCGGTCATGGTCGAAGAACACGCCCGGCGAACGGTGCATCTGCGAAACGATCACGCGCTCGGTGCCGTTGATGATGAACGTACCGTTCTGCGTCATGAGCGGCATGTCGCCCATGTAGACGTCCTGCTCCTTGACGTCCTTGATCGACTTCGATCCGGTTTCCTCGTTGATATCGAACACGATCAGGCGCAGCTTCACCTTCAGCGGCGCCGAATACGTCATGTCGCGCTGGATGCACTCGTCGACGTCGTATTTGGGCGCCTCGAATTCGTAGCCGACGAATTCGAGCGTCGATTTGCCGGAGAAATCCGAAATCGGGAATACCGACTTGAAGACCCCCTGCAGGCCGTGATCGTCCGGCCGCCCGCCTTCCGGCGCCTTGCGCATCAGGAAGTCTTCGTAGCTCGACTTCTGCACCTCGATGAGGTTCGGCATCTCGGCAACTTCGCGCAGAACACCGAATTGTTTCCGCAAACGCCGACGACCGTTGAACGTTTCTGCCATGACCGCTCCTTGAGATAGTGCGCCGCACAGCTGACCAGACTGCGCTGAAGGTCCAAGAGCCCGCGAGGGTAAGCCAGTTCCCTCACGCTAATTTCCGTTTCCGCGGCACCGCGCGTTTCCGCCGGGATACCTCTTCAAATCCGTTCCCGAAGCACATCCGTCTTCGCTGCCGATTTGAAACTCGAAAACGGTTCGCCTGAATTCCCACCCTGCCTGCCGCCACAAGCCACTGGGAATTCAGAGGAACCGTCATCGCGAAAGACCCTTCCCCCGGGCGCCGGAGCCCGGGGGAAGGATTGCGATTCTTACTTGAGCTCGACCTTTGCGCCGGCCTCTTCAAGCTTCTTCTTGATTTCGTTGGCTTCATCCTTGGAAGCCTGTTCCTTGACGGTCTTGCCGCCGGCTTCGACGAGATCCTTCGCCTCTTTCAGTCCAAGGCCCGTGATGGCGCGGACTTCCTTGATGACGTTGATCTTCTTGTCGCCAGCCGAGACCAGGATGACATCGAATTCGGTCTGCTCTTCAACAGCGGCAGCCGGACCAGCGGCCGGGCCGGCGGCAACTGCGACTGCCGCGGCAGCCGAGACGCCCCACTTCTCTTCGAGCATCGTCGCCAGTTCGGCGGCTTCGAGTACGGTCAGCGACGACAGGTCGTCGACGATTTTAGACAGATCAGCCATGATACTTTTCCTTCGGTTCAAATCGTTTTCAGTGCGCGGCGTCGTCATTCATGACGGCCGCAGATTGTTTTCCGTCGCCCCTGCCCAACATCGGCTTGCTACGTCAACATGCGCCTGCGCAATGTTGAGCCAGCATCGGTTGGCCAGACAGAAACATCGCCCGTTAGGCCGACGCCTTCGCCTGAATCACGCGGGCAAGCTTTGCACCAGGCTCCTTGATCGTGCGGGCGATCTTCGTCGCCGGCGCGTTGAGGAGGCCGATAAGCTTTGCGCGGAGTTCATCGAGCGAGGGCAGCTCTGCAAGTGCCTTGACGGCATTTGCATCCAGAACGTTGTCTCCCATGGTGCCGCCGAGAATGACCAGCTTGTCATTCTCCTTGGCGTAGGCGACGGCGACCTTTGCCGCGGTGATCGGATCCTGCGAATAGGCGATGCAGGTCGGTCCCTTGAACAGGTCGGCGATACCGGCCGATGGGGTGTCCTGGAGTGCGAGTCTGGCCAACCGGTTCTTGGCCACTTTGACATGACCACCCGCCTGCTTCATCCGCTGGCGGTAGTCGGTCATCTGGGCGACCGTCAAACCGGTGTAGTGGGCAACGACCACCACGCCCGTGTCGTCAAACACGTCATGGAGGCTTGCGACGAGCTCACTTTTCGCGGCTCTATCCACTGCTCTCTCCTGGTCGGCGGGGCACTGTCATAATCGTGTCCCCGCGGGTTGCTACTTATTGCTGGTCGATCGGCGGATCCGCCTCACTGACCGGCAACGTGCATTCACCTGTCCCCTTCGGCTCGAAGGCCTTCCGGTTAGACCGAGAAGATTTGAACCGAAATTCAACCCTGGCTTTTAGCCGAGGCTGGTTTCCGGCCGCTCTCCCATCTCATGCAGGCCAGATCGAACCGCGCTTTCTCATTCGCGTCCCGATACCGTCCATTAAGCCAGTCGGCTGACGCCACCTGGCACCTGCAATCTCGGACAGGTCCGCCTCCTTGACCGCCCCCTTATGGGAACGGTCTTGGAAGCGGGGTCTCCCGGGCTTGCCGCCCGGAATTTCGTGTCGTGATCCACGAGGCCCGAAATCGATCCTCGCAGATCCGCCCGCCGCACCGAAACCGGCCCGGCGGGTGAAAGTCACATCAGCTCGCGGCTGCCGGCAGGATGCTCGCAGCGTCGAGCTTGATCCCGGGGCCCATCGTCGACGAGATCGAGACCCGCTTGATATACTGACCCTTGGCGCCCGTCGGCCTGGCTTTGACCACCGCGTCGACGTAGGCGCGAATGTTCTCGACCAGGGCATCCTTGGTGAAGCTCGCCTTGCCGACGCCAGCGTGGATCACACCGTCTTTGTGGGTGCGAAACTCGACGGAACCGCCCTTCGAAGCTTTGACGGCTTCCGCGACATCCATGGTCACAGTGCCAACGCGCGGGTTCGGCATCAGGCCGCGCGGGCCGAGAACCTTACCGAGGCGTCCGACAAGGCCCATCATGTCGGGGGTCGCGATGCAGCGATCGAAATTGATGGTACCGTTCTGCACTTCCTGGACGAGTTCTTCCGCACCGACGATGTCGGCGCCAGCGGCTGTCGCCTCATCGGCCTTGGCGCCACGCGCGAACACGGCCACACGCAGGGTACGGCCCGAGCCATTCGGCAGCTGGCAAACACCGCGCACCAGCTGATCGGCATGCTTGGGATCGACGCCGAGGTTCATCGCGACTTCGATCGTTTCATCGAACTTCGCTTTCGCCCGGTCCTTGATCATGTCGACGGCGTCTTCGAGCGAGTAGGAGGCGTTCGGGTCGATGTCCTTGCGGACGGCCGCCATACGCTTGCCGCCGGCAAGCCGGGTTGCTTTCACGGTTTCAGGAGATACGTTAGCCATGTCGTTACCCCTTTACCTCGATACCCATCGCCTTGGCCGATCCCGCAATCGTGCGGGCGCCCTGCTCGATGTCGTCCGTGTTGAGATCGGCAAGTTTCATTTTTGCGATCTCGCGGCACTGGTCCATCGTCACCGAAGCGACAAAGTTGCGGCCCGGCTCCTTGGAACCCGAGCCCGGCTTCCCGGTCGCCTTCAGACCCGCCGCCTTCTTCAGGAAGAAGGTCGCCGGCGGCGTCTTCATCTGGAAGGTGAAGGAACGGTCCGAATAGACCGTGATCTTCACCGGAATCGGTGTATCGGGTTCGATGTCTTTCGACTTGGCGTTGAACGCCTTGCAGAATTCCATAATGTTGACACCGCGCTGGCCCAACGCTGGACCGATCGGCGGTGACGGGTTGGCTTTGCCTGCAGGCACCTGCAGGTTGATATAGCCATCGATCTTCTTCGCCACGTTCTTTCCCCTGAACATGCGGAGCCGCTCGTCCTGAGCGGTTCCAGGGTTAGCGGTAAGGCGGGTTTCAGGCTGCGCCCGTCACCCTCCCGCACGATTTGGAAATCCGGGCCTTATCTTTCGGCCACCGGCTCTCCTTTTCCCGGCAGCCCGCCCAAGGCCGACCGCCGAAACTCATGAATATCCCAACACCGAGCCTAGCTCGGCACCTTCTCCACCTGGTTGAACTCCAGCTCGACAGGCGTCGGGCGCCCGAAGATGGACACCGCCACCTTGAGCCGCTCGCGCTCCTCGTCGACTTCCTCGACATGGCCCTCGAACGAGGCAAACGGCCCATCGGAAACCTTGACTGCCTCGCCCACTTCGAAGGTGATCGAGGTCTTCGGCCGCTCGACGCCGTCCTTGACCTGATTGAGGATGCGCATTGCCTCATCCTCCGAGATCGGCATCGGCTTGTTGTCCGACCCCAGAAACCCGGTGACCTTCGGCGTATTCTTGATGAGCAGGAATGCCGGATCGGTCATCTGCATCTTTACGAGCACGTAGCCCGGCAGGAAGTTGCGCACGGCCTGCACCTTGCGCCCGCGCTTGATCTCGACGATCTCTTCCGTCGGCACGACGATTTCTTCGAACAGATCGTCGAGCCCGGCCGCTTTCGCCCGCTCCCGGATCGCTTCTGCGACCTTGCGTTCAAAATTGGTATACGCGTGTACGATGTACCAGCGCTGCGCCATCGTTCGTTCCTGACTAAGGTGTTCTTGTTGCCGGCCGAGGCCTGCTAATCTTGTTCAAAGGGCTTTCGGTCTAGCGCCCGAACCGCAGAACGGTATTGACGATTCCTCCGAGAATCTGGTCGATCACCAGGAAGAACAGCGCCGCCAAAGTCACCATGATGAGCACCATGATCGTCGTGATCCAGACCTCTTTCCAGGTCGGCCACGTCACTTTCGCCGCCTCCTGGCGGACCTCCTGGATGAATTGGAATGGGTTCACGGCTTTTGTGCTGCCTTCTCAGGTAGTGGGCGACTCAAGTACGAGGGTCTTGTCTTCCTATCCATCACGGACGCAGGCACATTTCAGCACGCCCGTCACGCAACCCGACCGATCCGCCGCCCTCGTATGCGGATCTTGAGCTTGCGTGCTAAATAAAATCCAGTCAGCTGGCAGGGGCGGAGGGTCTCGAACCCCCAACCTTCGGTTTTGGAGACCGACGCTCTACCAATTGAGCTACACCCCTAATTCCACGCCCGCGCGAGCGCGCATCAATGTCCGGATTCGGTTGGAGGAACGCTGTCCATAACCGACCAATCCAGTCTTGTCACGTCCAAAGTTAGAAAATTTGCTTGAATGTGACAAATTGGCCACAAACTAGCGAATTTCCTCCAGAACCACGGCCGTCCCGTAGGCTAGGACCTCGGTCACCGCCGCAGCCATCTCGTTGGCATCGTAGCGCATCGCAAGAATTGCATTGGCGCCCTTTGCTTGCGCATTTTCGATCAGCAGATCGAAGGCTTCCTGCCGCGCCTGCTCGGCAAGCCGCGTGTAGACGGTGATATTGCCGCCGAACAGGATCTGGATCGAGGCGCCGATATTGCCGATCACGCTGCGCGATCTGACCGACAGGCCGCGCACCATGCCGATCGTCCGCACCACCCGGTAGCCCGGAACCTCGTTGGTCGTCACGACGATCAAGGCGTTCTCTCCATTTCGCGGGCTTCGTTAATCGCCTCGTCTATCGCATCCAGGACTTCGCACGCCCCATCAAGGTCGCCGTCCTCAACCAGCGCATAGATCCGCGCTACACCCCCGGAAATACTGAGGTTCAGAGCTTCGGCCTGCGCCAAAAGCCCTTCCGCCAACTCGATAATCCGCTGACTCGCATCAAGTGTGGCCATCACCCGCACCAATTTATGGAAATGAAAACGAGAGACCCTGCAGGGTTAGCGAAACGCAAACCCTCCTTAGCACACCTGTCGGTGCCCCATCCGACACATCAATTCTGGCCCGACTTCGAGACCATCGAAGTCAACGCCGCGACTGCGGCCCGGCGACACTCAACACAAGCTTGCGCAGTGTTCAGTATAAATGCGCCGCCCCCGCGGAGGCCCGCCCCACTTGGGGCGGATCAGCCGCGAGCGCGAAAACTAGTTCGTGATCGCCGAGACGACCCCGGCATCTGAAATGAGGTTCACCTCATTTCAAGTCAATGTCGGTGCCGCGCCGATCGCCCGGTCGCAGCGAACCCCCCACTCGATCACGACACTCTGCTGACTTTGATGACATCAAAGTCAAGGCCGCGACTGCGGCCCGGCGACACTCAACACAAGCTTGCGCAGTGTTGAGTATAAATGCGCCGCCCCCGCGGAGGCCCGCCCCTTGGGGCGGATCAGCCGCGAGCGCGAAAACTAGTCCGTAATCGCCGAGACGACGCCGGCATCTGAAATGAGGTTCACCTCATTTCAAGTCAACGTCGGTGCCGCGCCGATCGAACAACGCCTGTGTCTTCCTTAGTCCGTAATCGCGGAGACGACGCCGGCACCGACGGTGCGGCCGCCTTCGCGGATCGCAAAGCGCAGCTTTTCTTCCATCGCGATCGGCTGGATCAGTTCCACGTCCATCGCGATGTTGTCGCCCGGCATCACCATTTCCGTACCTTCCGGCAGC
>JAHJSN010000117.1 GCA_018830445.1 Alphaproteobacteria bacterium
CTGGCCGCAACCGCTGACGATTTAGGCGAGACATGAAGGCCACTAGCGAAAACAATGGCTTAGTGTGGCGTTCAGCGCGCCTCAATTGACAACTCCTGTGCGGCACCAACAGGTCAATTAAGGCGCGACGCCACACTAGCGTCAATCGCGCTTCTCATGGAAGAAATCATAGATCTTCTGGGCCATTTCGGCGGAAATGCCCGCGACGCCCTTCAGGTCCTCGATGCCCGCCCGTGAGACGGCCTTGGCGGAGCCGAAATGGCGAAGGAGTGCGCGCCGGCGCGTTGGGCCTATGCCGGCGATGTCATCGAGAGGATTGGCGGTGAGGCCCTTGGCGCGCTTGGCGCGGTGGGTGCCGATGGCGAAGCGGTGGGCTTCATCACGCAGACGCTGGACGAAATATAGTACCGGGTCGCGGGGTTCGAGCATGCGCGGCCTGGCTTCGCCGGGAATGTGGAAGTGTTCGCGGCCGGCATCGCGGTCAGGGCCCTTTGCGACGCCGATCAAGGTGACGCCCTTGACGCCCAACTCAGCCACGACTTCGCGGGCGACTGCCAATTGGCCGGCTCCGCCGTCGACCAGCACGAGGTCGGGACGGTCGGGCACCGCCATTGCGTCGCCGGTGTCTTCGACATCACCGGTGTCTTCGTGATCGCCTGCGCTTTTACTGCCAGATATCGCCCCGAAGGATTGCGATTCAGCGGCCAGTCGCTTGAAGCGGCGGGTGAGGACTTCGCGCATCATTGCGTAATCGTCGCCAGGCGTCAGGGTGTCCGACTTGATGTTGAACTTGCGGTACTGGTTCTTGGCGTAGCCTTCCGGTCCGGCGACGATCATGGCGCCGACGGCATCGGTGCCGGCAGTGTGCGAGTTATCGTAGACCTCTATGCGGCGCGGCGGCGCGGAGAGCCCGAAGCGCTCGGCGAGGGCCTTCATCAGCTCGGCCTGCGAAGCGGATTCTGCCATGCGTCGCAACAGTGCCTCGCGGGCGTTGGCGGTGGCGTGGGAAACGAGGCCGGTCTTGGGGCCGCGCTTGGGGTTCAGTATCTCGACCTTGCGGCTTGCCTTGGTGGTCAAGGCCTCGGCCATCAGCTCGCGTTCCGGCAACTCGTGCGAGGTCAGGATCAGGCGCGGCACCGGCTTGTCGTCATAGAACTGGGCGATGAAGGAGGCGAGGATCTCGTCGGCTTCAAGCGAGCGGTCGGCCTTCGGGAAGTAGGCGCGGTTGCCCCAGTTCTGGCCGGTGCGGAAGAAAAACACCTGGATGCAGACATGACCGCCCTCCTGATGGGCGGCGAAGACGTCGGCCTCCTCGATGCCAGATGCATTGATCGACTGATCGGCGGTGACGTGGGCGAGGGCCTGCAGGCGGTCGCGGAACTGGGCCGCGCGCTCGAATTCGAGGTTGTCGGCGGCGTCAGCCATGAGTGCCTGGTACTTCTCGCGGACACTCTGACTTTCGCCGCGCAGAAAGCGGACCGCTTCGTCGACGAGCTTGTTGTAGTCGTCGAGGCTGATCTCACCTGTGCAAGGACCGGAACATCGTTTGATCTGCCACAGCATGCAAGGGCGCGTGCGGCTTTCGTATTCGCTATCCGAACAGGTTCGCAGCAGAAACACCCGCTGCAGCATGGCAATCGTGCGGTTGACGGAACCGGCGGAGGCGAAGGGGCCGAAGTAATCGCCTTTTCGATTGCGCGCGCCACGGTGCTTGAGGATGCGCGGGGCGTCGGTGTCGCGAGCCATGAGAATGTAGGGAAACGACTTGTCGTCGCGCATGAGGACGTTGAAGCGCGGGCGGAAGCGCTTGATGAGATTGGCTTCAAGCAGCAGGGCTTCGGCCTCGGTGCGGACGGTGACGAATTCCATCGACGCTGTGGACGCGATCATGCGGGCGATGCGGTTGGTGTGGCCGCCAAGGCGGGCGTAGCTGGAGACGCGAGCCTTCAGCGAATGGGCCTTGCCGACATAGATGACATCGCCGTCGGCGTTCAGCATCCGGTAGACTCCGGGTGATGCGGGCAGCGTCTTCAGATAGGCGGCGATGATTTCGGGGCCGGTGCGCACGCGATCGGCCGCCTCTGTTGGCGGTGGCGTCGAGGTCTCGCGCGGGACGACTTCCGGGTCGGATTGTTTCGGCATGGGGGGAAGATTGGCCGGGCTTGCCGCCGCGTCAAGCCGGTCAACCGGAGGCCGCTCGGGAGAGGCCGTAAAAGTGCCGGAATAACCGGGTTTCTGGGAGCGGGCGGGTTGAGCCTGTTTCACTCAAATGGACCCGTTGTGCCGAGGCGAATCTGGGACGGAGCCCGATGGACGTGGTGCGTTGGACATTTCCATTCGCTGTTCTCGTTGTTCTCGCTGGGGCCGTGATGGCGGCGGCGGGAACGGCGGTTGCTGAGACCGGCACGTCTGCGCGAGAGCGTTCCGCAGAACAACAACAACAACAACAACAGTCTGTGCGGGATGCGGAGGGCTTCAGCAAGGAGGACGACGTTCTGCGCTTCATCAACGATTACCGGGAGAATAAGCAGCCGCAAAGAGTTCCCGCGGCGGTGCGGGCTATGGTGCGGCTCGGAGTACTCAACGATCCGGAGAAGGCGGGGGTCTATACCGGGTTCCTCGCCGGTGTCATCGGCGAAAACCAGGTCAAGGCAGACGAACTCATCGCGGAAATGTTTCCGATGCCGCCGATACAACAGGTCGTGCTGATCAAGGCCATTGCGTATTCCGGACTGCCCGATTGGAAGCAGCTCCTCGAACGGTTCGTCGAGAGGATGCCGGCACGCAAGGTGCTGATCGGCAAATACCTGTTCGGTGACGGCAAGGTGCTGGCCGAGTTATCGATGGACGATCCTTTCGTGATCGATGCGCACTGGGGCTACTATTTCGCAACCGGAGCCTGGGAGCCGGGCATCCGCATCATCTCCGCGCTGGCATGGGCGGAGGACGAAAACGATATTGAAAAGCTGACAATCGGCTCGATGGCCAAGTGGACGTTCGCCAGCAATGCGGCGCGCGACAAGAATCTCCTCGACCTCGCCAAGGTGCAGATGAATCATCAAGGGGAACTGGTTCGCAGGCAGCTTCGCGAAGTCATCGAGGCCGCCGAACTCTATGAGATCGGAAGGCTGCGCGAAGCCGCCTTGAAGCGCATCGATGAATTGCGTGCGGGCGGGCCGAGGCAGTTGCGGGACTGGAGCAAGTGGGGCAACTACGGCACCACTGCACTGGCTCTGGGGTGTGTGGTGGCGAGCGTGCTCGGACAGGTTCAGCTCGGGATACCGTGCGTGGTCGGCGGGGCGTTATCGACGGCTGCGGTCAAGTATCTTGGACCAGAGGTCGGGCGGCCGTGATCATTTCAGAACGCCGCAATCACTGAACTCGTGTTCTTGTTCCGACACTTGGTTGCCCTTGCAGCACGCTATCGACCAAGTGTCGGAGCCATAAGGAACACGTGCAACACTATGATTCCAGAGCAGCTTTTGCACCAAACGTTTGGCAACGCGCCAAAGCCCGCAAGTGCGGACCAAACGTTAGGCGGGCCAGGGTGCAAAAAACGAATGCCGGCCGGCGATTTCCCGCCAGCCGGCCATTCACTATTTGTCTGCCGCCCGTCGATTTATTTGTCCGGGCAGAGTTCGAAAGCCTTGTCGAGGGCTGCTGTGGGGCTTTGGAATTCGCCGACGGTTTCGCCTCCCTTGGCATAGGCGGCGATATAGGCGTCGGCCTCGCGCTTCTCCTTGCCGGCGTGAACATCAAGCACGGTGTAATTGGTCGAATCGTCACCCTTCGCCTTGATGATGATCGCTTTCGAGCCGCCGTAGCTTGCCGTCCAGACGCGGCATTTGCCGGTTTCGGGCTTGAGTTCGGGGGCTGCCGCTTTTGCCTTGCCGGCGGCCATCGCGGTCTTGATCGGGTCGGGCTGATTTGCCGCCGGCGGTTCGCTGCCGGGCGTTCCAGCGGAGATGCGCGGAGCATCGGCGGACTTGTCGTTGATGATTTCTGGCTGAGCGCTGGCGGCGGCGTCACGCGCGGTCTGGGCGGACTTCGAAATGCCGATCAGGGATCCGGCGCCAAGGCCCGACCGGCTGTCGTCAGCAGTACCGGCCGCTGCTGCGGCCACCTTTACAGTCTTCGTCTTCGTGGTTGCCGGAGGAGCAGCGGCCGTCTGCGAAGTGCCTCTGGCGAGGGCGACCAGTTCCGGCCGCGGATCGGCTGCGTTGCAGAAAGAATTGAACTCGTTGGCAATCGCGTTGATGTCGTCGGAATAGCCGCGGTCGCTGGGTGCCCATTTCTTGCCGAGCTGGGTAAACGTCATCGGGCCCGGCAACGATTTCTGATAGGGAACAAGGACTTCCCATTCCTGTACCTTGCGGGTGCGTTCGGCGACCGGATTGTCGATGTGCTTGCCGGCATACATGGCGACGTGTTCGAGGTGGGCGCGAACGCCGTCGGAGATCGAATTGAAACGTTCGCCGCGGACGCCGCCGCCGGTCGCTCCAAGGCCCGCGAAATTGAACTGATCGGCCTTGACGTCGCCGGTATAGCGCAACGTGTTGGTCTCGACGACCATCTGGTAGAAGGCCATGTCCCAGCGGATCTTGAGATCCTCGCCATGGCGCATGTAATAGATGCCGATATCGTCGTAGCGGTCATCTAGCGAGCCATTGCGCGCTTTCAGGAATGCAGCGAGGCGGCCAGGCGTGACACAGGATGGAACCTGATTGCTCGCCGATGCTTCTATCGTGGGAAGTGTGGCAGCCAGCGACTGGGACGAGATCACTGCAATCGCGGCGGCAAGAGCGTAGGCTCCAAATCGGCTCGGCATAGGGCACCTTCGAACGTAAGCTGACAGTCCAGCAAGACGGCGATACAACGCTTGCGTAATGTCATAATTCGTTAAGATTAACGGGTGGTTTACACACGGCGATTCAACGCCGGCCCCCCGGCTATCTAGAATTCTTGCCGCAGCAATGGGGCGCGAGTGCGGGCAGGCCGGGGACGAAATGTGGCAAAACCCATTCTATTGAATGAATTATCGGCTTCGAGGCGGATTATCTTCAATCCAGGTGCTGACCGCTGTCCAGTGTGATGAGCCCGCCGGTCATGCTGTTGGACCTGAGGATGAAGAGAACGGCTTCGGCGATTTCCTCCGGCGGGCAGGCGCGCTTCAGAAGCGTACTTTCGACTTCGGCGCAAAAATCCTCATCGCTTTGATGGATGCTTTGCAGCACGGGGCCGGGGCCGACGGCGTTGACGCGGACCCTCGGGGCAAATGCCAGAGCCATTGTCCGGGTGGCAGTCCAAAGCGCCGTCTTGGAGATCGTGTAGGAGAAATATTCGTCGGTGGGGCGCAGAACGCGTTGATCGAGAATGTTGATTATGTTGCCCAACTCGCCTTCGGGCAGCAGGCGGGCAAAGGCGGCCGAGAGGAACACCGGCGCACGCAGGTTCGCCTGCATATGAATGTCCCAGGTTTCAGTGGTCATTGTGGCTGCGTCGTCCACCATGAACGCTGAAGCATTGTTTACGAGGCAGGTTGGCGGCCCTAGGGCGGAATGGCACTTATCGAGCAGCTTCTCGACCTGATCCTGTCGTGTCAGGTCGCATTGCAGGGGAAGCGCCCGGCAGCCATCGCGTGTCAGTAGCTCGGCAAGTTCGTCTGCTTCGCTGGCCGATTCGTTGTGATGTATAACGACGTCCCAGCCGTCGGCCGCCAGCCCTTGAGAAATCGCGCGCCCGATGCGTCGCGCTGCGCCGGTGACGAGTGCTATTGGTCGTTTCGAGGGGGTCGGCACGATCATCTGTTGGTCTTCAATCCGTCTTGAACTGCATCTCGCCAGAAGCTTTACGCACAAGGCTTGCCAAACGACCAGGGGAGAGGCTGTGGATGAACAATTCTGCCGCCCACCGACGTTGCCCCAGTTTTGTGCAACCAGCCTATTTTTGAGTCATTTTGCAAGTATTCCACAAGCGTCTTTTCAGAGCATTCTGCGCGCAGTTTAGTCAAAATCTTGCTTTTGTTGCCAATTGACTACGGCTCATTTCAGTCAAGCAGTGAAACACTGCAATTCGGTTGTTAATCGCCGCTGCATACAGTTCCCTCTCACTCAACGGCGCCGTGGCGTCTGCAAAATGCACACATCGCAGCGGGACATCCGGGCGGGGTGAATTCTTACCGGACAAGACTGTCCTGAACGGGGGTAATTGAGAAATGAACACGAAACTGGGGCTTACGGGTTCTGTTTTCGCTTTGGCTGTGGCCGGTGCGGTCCTCGCAACTGCGGCATCCGCCGGCGAGTGGTTCGATCGCGGCGGCAGCGTCAAGGACGCTCCCATGGCGGAAAGCGGCCGCTCGTTCGAATGGTCGGTGAACGGTGGTCTGATGACGGATTACGTGTTCCGCGGCATTTCGCAGAATCAGGAAGACCCGTCCTGGTTTGTCGGAGCCGACGCCAGCTACGGCATTATCTATGCCGGTATCTGGGCTGCCGAAGTCGGTCAGCCGTTCACCTCATCGGATGCAGAGTACGATATCTATGCGGGCATCACGCCGAGCCTGGGTGCCGTCTCATTCGACTTCGGCGTAATTTACTATGGCTACGCCAACCAGAACTCCGTGACAGACGTCGACTACTGGGAATTCAAGGCCGGGGCCAGCACCGAAATCCAGAAGATTTCTCTGGGCGTCACCTACTTCTACTCGCCCGACGACACCTTTGAGGTCGGACCGAGCCACGTCGTGGAAGGCAAGATCGGTTATTCGCTGCCGAAGGTCTGGATCTTCGATCCGTCGGTCAGCGCACTCATCGGCTACAAGGACAATCCGGACCTGAACTTCGAGTATACCTACTGGAACGCGGGCCTCGAACTTGCCGTCGAAAAGCTAAGCTTCGACTTCCGTTATTGGGACACCGATGTCGAGACGATTATTGGCGGCAAGAATCTCTCCGACGAGCGGTTTGTGTTCACGGCAAAGGTGGCACTTCCCTGATCTCCTAGAGTTCCGACTCTGACATATGGTTCCCTGCCGGGAACCTGAATGTCAGCCCGGAACACTGTCAGCCCGGAACACTAGGCAACCTTTTGATTGTGTTCTGGATTGACAAACATTTGACGACCTCCACCCGGGAATCAAATGTTTGATCCAGAACACTAGTCGCCCAGGCCTTGCTCCGCGAGAGGAGGGTCTGGGCACTACTCCCCCAGACGGACTGCACAAGCAGTCGTTGTGTTCCCCCACAACTCGTCTGAAACTTAACCGGAGCCGTTGCTGCTCCGGTTTTTTATTGGGTGCAGCAACGTCGTGTTGGGCGCTTATTGTGGCCAACACTCGGCAAGCCGGTGTTGGGCGCTTATTGTGGCCAACACTCGGCAAGCCGGTGTTGGGCGCTTATTGTGGCCAACACTCGGCAAGCCGGTGTTGGGCGCTTATTGTGGCCAACACTCGGCAAGCCGGTGTTGGGCGCTTGTTGTGGCCAACACTCGGCAAGCCGGTGTTGGGCGCTTGTTGTGGCCAACACTCGGCAAGCCGGTGTTGGGCTTCTGTACATTGCCAACACTTCCTAAAGTCATGCCTATCCCCTTAAAACCGGCGCATCGCATCTTGGCTGTCCACCGCAATTGAACAAACGACTCCATGGCCGCCCGTCGTGACGAAGCCGCGCCTCCGGCACGAGGGCGGCCATCCAGGGCGAATTTCGCAGGCCGTCACGGATGCCGCCCCTGGATGGCCGGTTCAAGACCGGCCATGGAGTGGGTCGGTTAGCCGCCGTTCCGGTGCTAACGGGATAGGCA
>JAHJSN010000118.1 GCA_018830445.1 Alphaproteobacteria bacterium
TCCGACTCTGACATATGGTTCCCTGCCGGGAACCTGAATGTCAGCCCGGAACATTAGGCAACCTTTTGATTGTGTTCTGGATTCACAAACATTTGACGACCTCCACCCGGGAATCAAATGTTCGATCCAGAACACTAGGCGAATCCCAAGTTGCACATGCCTTAATCGGCTTCACGGATTCGGATATTGCGTGGCAAATCCGACTCTTGATTTGGTTAAATGGCTTGGCGGTTTATGTTGGAGTCCACTTGAAGCGGCAATCTCATTAAATGTCGAACCATGAAGCATCCGTTCAATTGGCTGATCGGCACGGCAGCCGCCGTGTTCTGGATTTTTGCATTCGGGTTCATCCTGTTTGCCGTCAATGTGATGCGCGTGCCCGAAACCTCGGTCCAGCGCGCCGATGGCATCATCGTGCTGACCGGTGGCCAATTGCGCATCAAGGCCGGACTTGAGCTCCTGGAAAAAGGGAGGGCCAAGCGGCTTCTCATTACCGGCGTCAACCGGCGGACGACCAAGCCGGACATCGCGCGGCTGGTCGGCGGCCAATCAGCGGAACTCGATTGCTGCGTCGATCTGGGCTATGAAGCGCTCAATACACAAGGAAACGCCGGCGAGGCTGACGCCTGGGCGAGGCGGCTCGGTTACTACTCGCTGATCGTGGTGACGGCCAGCTACCACATGCCACGCAGCCTCATGGAGCTCAATAGCCGCATGCCGGATGTCGAAATCATCCCTTATCCGGTCATCCCAGTAGGTTTCCGAGATCGCGCCTGGTGGCTTGATCTGGGGACCTCGCGCGTGCTCCTTACCGAATACATCAAGCTGTTTCCAGCCGCCGTGCGGCTCGCTGCCTGGCGAGCGTTTTCGACCGGCTCGCCAGATTCGCGCAACAGCGCTGCGGCTCGCTCGAACTGAGTGGAGCGCGCCGTACTTTCATCCGGGAGCACCGATGGTCCGCTCGCTCGTCTTCGTCGCCGTTTTCTACCTCAACACGGCGGCCTTCCTGATTTTCGGCTCGCCTTTGTTGCTTGGACCGCGCAGCTGGGCAATGGCCGGGCTCAGAGCGCACGCGCGAAGCTCATTGTGGTGGCTGCGCATGATCGTGGGAACGCGAATGGAAGTGAGAGGGCTCGAAAACCTGCCTGAAGGACCAGCGCTGATTGCCGCAAAGCACCAATCGGCCTGGGACACGTTTGCCCTCGTCCCGCTGTTCCGCGATCCGGCAATGATCATGAAGGCCGAACTCGGCGCCATCCCCTTTTATGGCTGGTTTTCGCGGAAGTTCGAGCACATCCTGGTCAAACGCGACAGAGCGGCGGCGGCGCTGCGCCAGATGATCGCCGAAGCGCGCAGCCGGGCCGACCAGAAGCGGGACGTCGTCATTTTCCCGGAAGGAACACGACGGCCGCCGGGCGCGCCGCCCGACTACAAGTCAGGTGTGCTGGCGCTCTATGACGGATTGGAGCGGCCGTGCGTTCCGGTGGCGCTCAATTCCGGCATGTACTGGCCGAGAAAATCGCTCGTCAGAAGGCCCGGCACGATCGTCGTCGAGATCCTGAAGCCGATCCCGCCGGGATTGCCCAGAGCGGAATTCAAACAGTTGCTGATCGAACGGATCGAAACGGCTAGCGAGGCGTTGCGGCAGGAGGCGGCGGAGGAGTTGGGCGAGTCGCTGGCACAGAAGCCGACAGCGGATATCCCGGCGCGAGAACAAAATTAGAATTTAATAAGAACATTAGTTGACTGGCAAGGCGGCTGGCGGCATAGTAGCAAACACGTGGCAGGCTTCGATCCTGTGCTCACGGCCCTTGGCTAACCTATTGCGGATGATGCAGAAATGCTGCCCATCGCAGAAGAAATCTGGAACCTGAAATACCGCCTGCGCGAAGCCGACGGCAGCCTCATCGATTCGTCCGTCGACGAGACATTCGCGCGGGTCGCCGAGGCCGCAGCGGCGGCTGAACCGGGCGGCAAGCGGGTGCGGGCGCAGTGGGCCGACGCATTCCATACGGCGATGGCGGATTTCGGGTTTCTGCCTGGAGGAAGGATTCTTGCCGGCGCGGGCGCCAAGCGGAACGTGACGCTGTTCAACTGCTTCGTCATGGGCCCCGTTCCCGATGATCTCAGCGGCATTTTCGAAGAAGTCCGCAAGGCCGCCCTGACGATGCAGATGGGCGGCGGCATCGGCATCGATTTCTCGACTTTGCGCCCGCGCGGTGCGCTGGTGCGTAGCATCGGCGCGGACGCATCCGGCCCGGTCAGTTTCATGGACGTGTGGGATGCGATGTGCCGCACGATCATGTCGGCAGGCGCACGGCGCGGGGCAATGATGGCGACGCTTCATGCCTCTCATCCCGATATCGAAGAATTCATCGACGCCAAGAAAACGGCCGGCAGGCTGACGAATTTCAACCTTTCGGTGCTTGTTCCGGATGCGCTGATGGATGCGGTGGCCAGGGACGCCGACTGGGATCTCGTATTTGAAAACAACGTCTTCCGCACTCTCAAGGCGCGCGATCTTTGGGAAAGGATCATACGGGCGACATATGCTTCGTGCGAACCGGGCGTCATCTTCATCGACCGGATAAACGCGCTCAATAACCTTTTCTATTGCGAGACGATCAACGCCACGAACCCTTGCGGCGAACAGCCCCTGCCGGCCAACGGAGCGTGCCTGCTCGGGGCGCTCAACCTGACCATATTCGTGAAGGACGCCTTCACTGACAAGGCCGAATTCGACCTCGACTCACTGGCGCAGCGGGCAAGTCTCGCGGTGCGCTTTCTCGACGATGTGATCGATGTGTCGCGATATCCGCTGGCGCAGCAAAAGAAGGAGGCGCTTGCGAAGCGGCGCATGGGGTTGGGCGTAACCGGGCTTGCCGACGCGCTCATCATGTGCGGCGAAACCTATGGCAGCGAAAATGCCGCGCGGATCGCGCAGAGCTGGATGCGGACGATCCAGGAGACCGCCTATCGTACAAGTTGCGATCTGGCGGAGGAAAAAGGCTCTTTTCCGCTGTTCGACAGGGACAAGTTCCTGGCCGCGCCGATGATTGGACGACTGAGCCCTGACATCGCCAAGGCGATCGCTGAAAAGGGCATCCGGAACGGGTGTCTGACGACGATTGCGCCGACGGGCACGATCTCGCTACTTGCCGGCAACGTCTCCAGCGGCATCGAGCCGGTGTTCGACTTCGTCTATTCACGGCGCGTACTTGAAGCCGACCGCAGCCACCGGGACGAGACCGTTGAAGATTATGCGCACAGGCTGTTTCACCACCTCAATCCGCAGGCGAAGTCGCATCCACCGGCTTTTGTGCGGGCAGTCGACCTGCCGCCGGATGCACATCTCAGAATGCAGGCGGCAATGCAGTCCTTTGTCGACAGCTCGATTTCGAAGACCGTCAACTGCCCGGAAGACATCAAGTTCGAGGACTTCGAAGGTATCTACAGGCAGGCGTACGAGATCGGCCTCAAAGGCTGCACGACCTACCGGCCTTCGAAGTTGCGCGGCGCAGTGCTGTCTTCGTTGAGCGAGCCTGCCGAAGAAAACGCGGTGCTGTGCGGGCCTGAGTGCGGCGAGGGCGACGCGCAAAGTCTTCCGCCGACACTGGCGACGGTTGCCGCCGGCGCTGCTGGCGACCTGACTTCAGATACCGGGCGGCATGGCGACATCGTGTATCTATCGAAGCCGCTGACGCGCGAACCGATCCTGCACGGGGCAACCTACAAGCTCAAATGGCCCGGCAGCGACCATGCCCTCTACGTCACCATCAACGACGTCGAAAGTGGGGGCCGGCGGCGGCCGTTCGAGATCTTCATCAACACCAAGAGCCTGGAACACTACGCCTGGACGGTTGCACTGACGCGAATGATTTCTGCGGTGTTCCGGCGTGGGGGAGATGTCACCTTCGTCGCCGAAGAGCTGCAGGGGATATTCGATCCGCAGGGCGGGCGCTGGATGTCTGGCAGGTACGTGCCGAGCCTTCTGGCGGCAATCGGTGAAATCATCGAAGGGCACATGAAGCGGATCGGTTTCATTGCTGGCGCAGGGGCGACCTCTGGCATTGAAGCGCCGCGACGGCTGGCGACGCTCGCGGAGGATAAATCCTCGGCAGGACCCGAAGCCGATTTTGGGTCCGGCGTTGATCCTGCGCAAGCTGGCGACAACTACGCGGGACCTATGCCGTCGACGTTGGAATACTCGGCAAACAACACCGGGCGGGACCGACAACGGCAGTGCCCTCGCTGCGGGACCACCGGATATGTGCGCAGGGAGGGATGCTGGGTCTGCGAACGGTGCGGATTCTCGCGGTGCGATTAGGGCGGCCAAGGTTTGCGCCCGTCGAGGGTTACCAGAAAAACGCTCCACTGCCGATGCCACAGTCGTTTTGCAGTGCCGCCTCGAGGCGTTGCCCTGATCGATTGGCGGCTTTTTTTGCGTAGAAGGCGGAACCGTTGGGCTCGTTTAACCATTTGTTAAGCGGTTGGAGGTTGATTCGGAGAGTTTGCTGGTTACCGGCAGGAGCCAGGATCTTGGGGGAGATGCAGAACATCTCCGTTCACCTCGATCAAGAATTTTGCCGGAACGTCCCGATTTCCTGTGGAAATCATCCGTAAGCCGGGTATATGATCTTTAATGCAGCTTGCCTGATGCAATAACTTTGGGTGAGCAGCTCAGTGAGGCGGCGATGTGCGCGCAAGTTCTTAAGTTCCGGGCGCCAAGTGCGAATTCGGGAGCAGATGTCGAAGCGGCGGACCAGGCAGCGGGCATCATCGCGCTTGATCGCGAGCCTTGCGACGACACCACCGCACTGCAATTCTGGGTCGGTGCCTCCGGCAGCCGTTACATCCACACCGTTCACAGCCTGCTGCAATGCCCGGAATTGCCTGCCGTCAACTATCTACTGGTGCACCGTGACGCCAATGGATTGCCGAAGGTCCTGGCAGCCGGTCACACCAAGAATGACGCGCCATCGCTCAATCTGGCGGAGATCCGAAGACACGGGGCGACGCTGGGGGCCAACGAAGTGCACGTCCACATGCTGACCGATAACACGTCGGCAGCGAAAGTCGTGGAGCATGACCTGAGGCAGGCCCAGCTTCAGGGAACGCTGCCACCGGGTTCGCAACTCGCCCACTAAGGCGGCGGCGGCCTGCCGGGCTCAATTGTCATCCATTTTCAGCGCGGCGATGAAGGCTTCCTGGGGGATTTCGACCTTGCCGAACTGGCGCATCTTCTTCTTACCGGCTTTCTGCTTGTCGAGCAGCTTGCGCTTACGCGTGATGTCGCCGCCGTAGCACTTTGCCAAAACGTCCTTGCGCAGTGCCCGGATCGTCTCACGGGCGATAATGCGCCCGCCGATCGCCGCCTGCACCGGAATCTGGAACATGTGCTGAGGGATAAGATCCTTCAGCTTCTCGCACATGACCCGGCCACGGCTCTCGGCGCGGCTGCGGTGGACGATCATCGACAGCGCGTCGACGGGCTCGGCGTTGACGAGTAGCGACATCTTGACGAGATCGCCGGTCTCATAGCCGATCAACTGGTAATCGAAGGATGCGTAGCCCTTGGAGATCGATTTCAGCCGGTCGTAGAAATCGAAAACCACCTCATTGAGCGGCAGTTCGTAAACGGCGAGCGCCCTGCTGCCGGCATAGGTCAGGTCCTTCTGGCGGCCGCGGCGATCCTGGCAAAGCTTCAACACCGGGCCGAGGTATTCGTCGGGGACCATGATGGTCGCCTTGATCCATGGCTCCTCAATGCGGTCGATCTTGACCGGATCGGGCATGTCGGCAGGGTTGTGCATCTCTATGACCGAACCGTCGGTCATGTGGATATTGTAGACCACCGACGGCGCCGTGGTGATCAGATCGAGATTGAATTCGCGCTCCAGCCGCTCGGTAATAATCTCGAGATGCAAGAGGCCGAGGAAGCCGCAGCGGAAGCCGAAGCCGAGGGCGGCGGAGCTCTCCGTCTCGAAGGAGAAGCTCGCATCGTTGAGACGCAACCGGCCCATCGCCTCGCGCAGGTCCTCGAAGTCGGCAGCATCGATCGGGAACAAGCCGCAGAAAACGACGGGCTGGGCCGGGCGGAAGCCCGGGAGAGGCTCGGCGCACGGCTTCTTCTCGTCGGTGACGGTATCGCCGACGCGGGTGTCGGCGACTTCCTTGATGCCGGCGGTGAAGAAACCGATCTCGCCGGGACCGAGCTGCTGCAACATCTCCTGCTTGGGGCGGAAAATCCCGACGCGTTCGATGGGGTGAACTGCGCCCGTCGACATCAGCTTGACCTTCTGGCCCTTTTTCAGGACGCCGTCGATAACGCGGACCAGCACGATGACGCCGAGGTAGGCGTCATACCAGCTGTCGACCAGCATCGCCTTAAGCGGCTTGGCGGCATCGCCCTTGGGCGGCGGCAGGCGCTCGACGATGGCAGCCAGAACCGCTTCGACGTTGAGGCCGGTCTTGGCGGAAATCGGCACCGCGTCGGAGGCGTCAATACCGATCACGTCCTCGATCTGAGCCTTGACGCGGTCGACGTCGGCGGCCGGAAGATCGACCTTGTTGAGCACGGGGAGGACTTCAAGATCGTTATCGAGTGCGGCGTAGACGTTGGCGAGCGTCTGCGCTTCGACGCCCTGGGAGGCATCGACGACCAGCACGGCGCCCTCGCAGGCGGCCAGCGAACGTGACACCTCGTAGGCGAAGTCGACGTGGCCGGGGGTGTCCATCAGGTTGAGCTGATAGGTTTCGCCATCGGTGTGCGTGTAGTTGAGGCGCACGGTCTGCGCCTTGATGGTGATGCCGCGCTCGCGCTCGATGTCCATCGAGTCGAGCATCTGCTCCTTCATCTCACGCGCGGTGGCGCCGCCGGTGATCTGAATCAGGCGGTCCGACAAGGTGGACTTGCCGTGATCGATGTGGGCGACGATGGAAAAGTTGCGAATGTGCGATGTGTCGGTCATGGAGCGCTCATTTACACCACGGCAGGGCGGCAGCATAGCACCACTTTGACGCCCTCGCGTGGCGGCAGGATGCATCCTGACCCCGGGTCCGATCCGGACAGGCGCCGCCAAGGCGATCGGCTATTTGCTCGCCGCGGCTTTCTTCTTCGCCTTAGCCGGCTGGGCCTTGCCGGCCGGCTTGGCTGCGGAGGACTTGCCTTCCTTCTTTTTTGCCGCACCGGCTGAGGGCGGGGCGGCATAACCGCGATCGTCGCCGGAACGGCCGGCTTCGATTGCCCGGTCGACAACCTCGGCAAGCCACGCGGGAAGGGCAAAAGAGCCTTGATGAACTGCCGGGGACCAGTACTTCAGGCCGTCCACCTGCCGTTTCCTGGCACGCTTTGCCAGCGTTTTCGCATCGATGGCGAGCAGCGCCTTGTCGTCGGTGGCCAAATTCAGGGCGAACAGGCCCCCGAAATAGCATGGCTGGTGGCAGACATATGGCGCCGCACGCTTGAACAGTGAAGCGAATACGCGCGTCGTACCCGCCAAGTGGTCGGGGAAAAGCTGTGCCAAGCCGTTCTGGGTGACGAGAATGCCGCCTTTCGCGAGCGCGCGGCGGCAGTCGGCGAAGAACTCCTTGGTGTGGAGCACAGCCGAGGGGCCGATCGGCTCGGAGGAGTCGACGATAATGCAGTCGAAGCGCTCGTCCGTTTCGGCCATGTACTTGAGGCCGTCGGTGATGACGATCTCGGCGCGGGGATCCTCGAAGGCGCCGCCTGGAATCTCAGGATAGTATTTCAGCGCGGTATCGATCACTTCGCGGTCGATCTCGACGAGCACCGCCCGTTCGACGCAGTCATGCTTGAGCACTTCGCGCATGACGCCGCCATCGCCTCCGCCGACGACAAGAACGGTCTGCGGCTTGTCCAACGCCATCAATGGCACGTGCGCCATCATCTCGTGATAGACGTGTTCATCCTTGGTGGTCAGCTGCGTTACGCCGTCGAGCATGAGGACCTTGCCCCAGGTCGGGTTGTCGAAGATGACCAGATGCTGGTGATCGGTCTTTACTTCGTGGAGAACCTTGGACGCGCGCAGCGCGACGCGCCAGTCGGCATGGAAGGTTTCTTCAATCCAACGGTCGCTCATGGCAGGGCTATCCTCCTCAGGGGGCGATGGGGTCGGGAAAACGGGTATCAGAAAAGCAAATCCCGGGGAATGCTCCCCGGGATTGCTGGTTCGAGCGGCTCTCAGCTTAATGCCTCAAGCGGCCTTCTTCTGGCCGGTGACCATCATGTGGCGGACCGGAGCAATGCGTGAAGCGGCGGTCTGCCACTTCAACTCATCCATCTCCTCACCGCGCTGATGTTCCTTCACGACCACGTCTTCAGCCTGGAAAGCTTCGCGCAGGACGTCGATCGCCAGATGCGGCTTGGCTTCGCCGCACATGAACACATCGAAGGCCGCGTAATCGGCTTCCGGCCAGCTGTGAACGGAGATATGGCTTTCGGAGAGAACGGCAACGCCGCTCACCCCGCCGTTCGGCGTGAAGTGATGCAGATGGATGTGCAGGAGGGTTGCTCCGGCGACTTCCACGCAGCGCTTCAAGGTTTCTTCAACCCACTTCAGGTCATCGAGCCGACGTGCTCCGAACAAATCTATGATAAGATGTGTCCCTGCGAAGCGAACGCCGTCACGCTCAATAAAGAAGTCGTTTCGTTCCTTCCGCGAATCCTCGACAGAGTTCGCGAATTGATCTTCCTCTTGGGCGGTGCTTGAACGAGTCAAGTCCATCCCCAATTGGAAGAGGGTGTCGTCATAGGCCATCGGACCCTCCCCAACCAGTAGATAGATGTGACCCGTCCGCTCCTTACCTTTGGGGCGTTTTTGAACCTTTCGGGCTCTCCTTGACCTTAGGGGCAGGTGGACGAACGGAGGCGGGTCTTATGATGTGATTGCCCCCCTCATGCAAGCGAAAAATTGAGCCAGGGGCAGAAAAAATTTTTCAAGGTTTCGCCTTGGTTTTACAATGGGTTCGCCGAACCCCTTCAGGGGGAATCCGGCTTAGAAAATCTGCGAGCAAAAAGAAGATCTTGGGTGGAATTCAGCGCCGGCCGGCTGGTCATGGCCGGCCGGACTGCCCGGATCCCTTGAAGCTGCGGCAAAGATGCATCGGGGCTGCAATCAACGACCGCCGAGGAACCCATCCAGGAGATTCTTGGCCTTACTGCCCGCATCGCCGCCGCCGCCCAAAAGGTTATCAAGCATCTTGCCGGCGTTCTCCCGGAGTGCGTCGGGATTGCTCAAGACGCCATTAAGGTCGGGGGTATAATTCAATTTCTCGAACGTACCGTGCACCCGAACGGGGATCTCCAACCCCTTCATGCCCTGTTTGCCGCCCTGGCCGGAGAGGGTCGAGACGAGCTTCGGCTTGACCGTGTAATCGACCCGGCGGTCCGGCAGCATGACCTGCCCCGCGCCGGAGACCCGCAGAAGCGGACTCAGCATTTCCAAGTCGTTGTTCTCGGCAACTCCGTTCGTAATTTTAAAGGACCCTGTCAATTTGGAGAAGTCGGTTTGCTCGTTCGGCGCACCTTTGAGGTCGTTGAAGCGGCCCTGCTGCACGGAGCGGACGATTTTTGGAACGTTGACGCCGACGATCGCGCCGTCTTCAAAAGCAAAGCTGGTGGTGCCGTTGAGGCCTGACATGATGGCCATCTCGCTGTCGCCGGCGCTTGTCACAGCGAGCAGCAGCTGACCTTTGCCTGCCAGCCATTCCATCTGCGCGGCGTCCGTCAGCAACGGCAGAGCCGACACCCCCGACAGGTTGAAATTGGCACCGATGGTCGGCGTGCTGGAAGCTGCGTTGAGTGTCAGCACACCGCGGCCGACGCCATCGTAAAGCTCCATCTCATCGAGCTTGGCGGTCAGCGCCTTGTCGACAAGTGAAAGCGCCAACACCGAGCGCCCAACCTTGATGTCCTCGTAAAGCAGCTTACCGAGCTTCAGTTTGACGTCTGCATCCAAGGCTTCGAGCGCGGACATGTCGATCGGCTCGCTGCTCCAGCCTGCGCGCTTCGTGTAGCCCTTCACGCGCGGGCCAGGCTCGCCGATCAGTTCCTCGATGGAGCCTGGAGCTTTCTGACCTGCAACCGTTTTGCGCTTGGCTTGCTTGCGCTTCGCCTTGCGGTCTGGCTCACCAGCCGACTTGCGCGCCTTGGCCTGCCGGTTGCCGGCACCGCTGCGCGGCATGTAATTGTTCAAGTCGAGCACCGACAGGCCGAGGTTTCCACTCAGCTTCGGCCGGGTTCCCGATGTATCGGCAGTGATGTCGCCAGTGCCCTTGGCGCCGTCGACTTCAAGTTCAAGTCTGGCAAATTTATAAACCGGGCCGGATGCCTGCAATTGGCCGGAAAGCCGAAGCGGCCCGAAGCCGGGGGCCGGGGGTAACTTGGTTCCAAGCCACCGGGCAAGCTGGCGCACCGATTCGGATTGAACTGTGACATTGCCGTCGAGGCGCAAGTCGGCGGACGCGTCGATCAGGCCGTTGTACTTGGCGAAAAACTTTTCGGAATTCGCGGTTGCCTCGAGATCGGCCGGCTGGTTGGCCAGGATCTGTTTCAGCGACTTCAAAACGGTCTGGAATTTCACCTTGTCACCGCGATAGCGCAGATCGCCCTGAGCACCGAGCGGCTGGCCGATCGCTTTCAGCGTTACGGTGGCGTTGATGTCTTCGACACTCTCGCGGGCTGCTTCTGAGGCATCCATGTAGCGGACCTTGCCGCTGACGATGCGCACATCACCAAGTTCCAGCTGATCGAGAGCCGCCATGTCGCGGCTACGACCACCGACCGCGCCGCCAGCGTCATTGCGGGAGGTGCCGCCGGCCTGAGCAAGTTGCACCGGGCCGGTGCCGGTCATTGCCGAGAAATCCCAGGTCTTGCGACCTTTCGAGTCAACGCGGAAATCGAACACCGGTTCGTCGAGAACAAACTGATCGACTGAAACCTTCCGAGACAGCAACGGCAGCAGCCTCACCTGCACGTTGAGCGACTTCATGCGGACAAACGGCGCCCCCTGCATGCCCGGCGGAGGCGACAGGCTCACGCCTTGCAAAGAAAAGCCAAGGCCGGGGTAGAACGTAAGGCTGGTGCGACCGGAAATCGCTAGATCGCGGCCCGTGATCGACTTTACCTGCGCTATCAGCTGATCGCGGATCAGATCGGTCGGAGGCGCCACAAACAGTACGGCCAGGCCGGCACCAATCAATGCAAGCAGCCCGACGGCGAAAATGAGAATGACTGAGCCGAACCCCATGGAGCGCTGGCGCTGCGGCCGGCGACGAGGAGCCGGCTTGCGGCCACGTCGCGGAGGACCGCCAGAAGCATACGGTGCGCCGGGGGGGCCGCCTTGCTCGGAGCCGGGGCGGTAGGTTTCGATGCCCGGTGGTCTGCGGTTCGTCATGAGGCCGTTCCTTCGATCTTCATACGCACGCCCCCATAGCGCCATCGGAAAAGATGCGCGGCGGCGTGCCATAACACCCGAGTTGTCCGCGGCAATGTTCGGACTGATTCTTCGGCAACGAGTACAGCTAGGCTGGAATTATGTCACGCGCATGCAGCCTTGCAGGGGATTTCAGGGATTGTGCACGCAAATTATGGGGTTCACCGATCTGTGAACATATTGCCCCTCCATTCGCCCTTGGGTTGTATGTTCGAAGAAGCGGCGCTCGAAAGCGATTCGCCGCAATGTCAAGCCATTAATAGTGTCGTGGAATGCCTTGAAAATGACATGCGGTTGCCGACCGACTCAGCTAAACACAACCTATGGGTGTGTATTTTCGGAGTCGTTCAGCCGGATGGCGGGTGGCGTTCGCGCTCGCCGGCGGCGTCATCGTAGCGCAGGGCCTGCCGTTCAGCGCGGAACCCACGGTCGCAAGACCTGGTAGCCCTCATCGTGCAACGCTGGAAGTCGTGACAGGCACGGCGCGGATCGTCGACGGCGATACGATCGATATCGCAGGACGGCGGGTGCGCCTGGAGGGGATCGACGCGCCAGAAGCGGCGCAGACGTGTCCTGGCCGATATGCCGGCGGCTTGCTTGGACCTTGGCGCTGCGGAATCGCCGCAACGAGTGCGTTATCCCGGCTGATCGGTTCATCGAAGGCGACGTGCGAAGTCCACGAGACAGACAAATACGACAGGCTGATCGCCACCTGCTTTGCCGGCGGGCGCAATCTCAATCGGGAGATGGTGTTGCGCGGACACGCCTGGGCGTTCGTCAAGTACTCCAACAGCTATGCCGCCGAAGAGCGGCAGGCCAAAACCGGGAAAACCGGCATCTGGGCTTCTGCGCAAGAACCGCAACCGGCCTGGGACTTCCGCGCGCGCCGCTGGGCCAATGCCGAGGAGGTGGCGCCTGAAGGCTGCGTCATCAAGGGAAACATCTCGAAGCGCGGGGAGCGAATCTATCACACGCCATGGAGCCCCTGGTACCAGAAGGTGCGCGTGAGCGCGCCAGACGGCGAAAGGTGGTATTGCGACGAGGCGGAGGCGATGGCCGCCGGCTTCAGGCCTGCGGTGGGGCGTTAGGCCTAAAGGCTCACCAGGATGCACGACGGCTGCGGTTGGGGAGGCGTCGTTCGGCGGCGCCGGTGCGGGAATGCGCCGAACATCGCGGGAGATGTGCACCTCACCAGGAAACATATCCCACCAGGAAACATATCCCACCAGGAAACATATCCAAAGGTTGGCAATTTCTTCCAATCTGGATCAGGCGCGCTACACCATCTTCAATGTGGCAAGTTCCCTTAACTCTTGAGAATTTTGCTCAATAGCAGCAACCGGCAAAACTGGTCACGGCGGGGATTTGTCAAGTCTTGATGCAGGCATGATTTTCATTCATCAGACAGTGGCGTTGGATCAAGGCTCCCAACAGAAGCGACACGCGCGGGCTGCTCAGGGTCATCTTCGGCCCTGACGGGCAAACGCCCGGCATGGTCCGCGAGCATCGGTGAACAGGCACAGACGGCTCGTCTCAAAATCGAAGGAATGCAACATGTTTCGGAAACTCTTCACGGGCGGCGCGATCGTCGCGGCCGTTCTTCTCTCAGGCTTGATCGGCAGCGCCCAGGCCGCCGGTCCCGACAAGGTCTGGGAATGGACCAAGGCCTACGGGCCCGAGTGCGTCTTCTTCGACCCCAACGAAGGCGTGCTTTACGTTACGCATGGCAACAATGACGCCATGAAGAAGGACGGCGACGGCTACGTCTCCAAGCATTCGCTCGACGGCAAGGTGATCGCCGAAAAGTGGGCGACGGGCCTCGATGCGCCCAAAGGCATGGACATCGCCAACGGCCACATGTTCGTCGGCGACGTGGATACGCTCGTCGAGATCGACCTCAAAGACGGCAGCATCGTTGCCAAGCATGCCGCACCCGACGCCAAGCTGCTCAACGACGTTGCAGCAGACTCCGGCGGGGCCGTCTACGTCTCCGACACGATGGGCAACCAGATCTTCCGGCTCAGCGGCGGCAAAATCGAATCGTGGCTGAAAACCGACGAGATTGCCGGACCGAACGGACTTCTGGTCGAAGGCGGCAACCTGATCGTCAATTCCTGGGGCGTGCTCTCCGGCAACGGCTGGGAGACTTCGGTCAAGGGCAGCGTCTACTCGGTTTCGCTTGCCGATAAGGCAATCAAGCCGCTCAGCGGCAAGCCGGTCGGCAATCTCGACGCCATGCAGCCGCTTGGCGACGGTGCTTTCCTGCTCGGCGATTTCTGGGTCGGCAAGATCCTGAAATTCGCAGCCGACGGCAGCGTTTCGGAAGTCGCCGCACTTGAACAGGGAACGGCCGACTTCGACTATGATCCTGCGACAAAAACGGTATTCGTACCGAACATGATGAAGGGTTCGGTAACAGCCTATAAAATTGCGCCATAAGCGAAAAAATCGATCAGACACATTTGCGGCGCCGGCGGGAGACTGCCGGCGCTTTTTTTGGGGGCGTTTATGGGCGCGAGCGACGTTGCGGCAATCGAATCATCCCATCCGACTTGCCGAAATGGCCGTTTCGGTGCAGGATAATGCCAGCTGCGTTGCGTATTACAGAACGCGGCTTTTTTGTCGTGGGCGCGGTAACGATCGAGACGCCCGGCACCGGAACAATTCGCCTTAGGGGCACAATGATCATGCGGAACTACCGAATCACTGCTGCCGGCCTTATCGGAGCTGTCGCGCTGGGGCTGTCTACAGTCGCCGCACACGCCGAGGCAACCTGGAATTGGCTGAAGCCCGAAGTTTTCGGTGAGCGCGCCATCCTCGACGGCAGCGAGATCATCGAATTCAGCGCACCCGACAGGCCGCTCGACCAGAGCCACGTGCCTGTCTACATCAAGACAAAGCTGGCCGATGGGCGGACGATCAAAACCGTCTACTTCATCGTCGACGAGAACCCCTCGCCGGTCGCCGCCAAGTTCGAAATCGGCGAAGGCCGCAGCGAAGTCTCGCTGTCGGCGCTGTTCCGGTTCAACTCGGAAACCGACACGCGCGCGGTGGTCGAGACGAGCGACGGTACTCTCTACATGGTTTCCAAGCACACAAAGTTTGCCGGCGGTCAGGCATCGTGCTCGGCACCGCCCCAGGGCGATCCGGAAGAAATCGCCGCCAACATGGGCAAGATGTCGCTTGAGCACATCGGCGCGAAAACGGCGATGACGGAATTGCGCCCGAAGATGAACCTGACCCTTTCCCACCCCAACCACACCGGAATGGTGCTCGACCAGATCACGCTGCTCTACGTGCCATTGAAAATGGTCAGCAACGTCGAAGTGCGTCAGGGCAAGGACCTCGTTTTCTCGATGACGGGTTCCATCACACTGTCGCAGGACCCGACCATCAACTTCGATTATCGGGTCAACGGCGCCACCGAGATGACCGTGATCGCGCGCGACAGTGACGGCGGCGAATGGACCAGGTCGTTCCCGATCGGTCAGGGTAGCTAGTGTTCCGACTTTGACATATGGTTCCCTGCCGGGAACCTGAATGTCAGCCCGGAACACTAGGCAACCTTTTGATTGTGTTCTGGATTCACAAACATTTGACGACCTCCACCCGGGAATCAAATGTTTGATCCAGAACACTAGTTTTTTTGCGGCTTCCTGGTGCCAACACTTCCTGAAGTCGTGGTGGGCCGCGTCCCGGGAGGTGGTGTAGGAGGCGAGGCGGCGGCGCGTCAGTCCCTGCGCCATGCGCTCCAGATGGCAACGTCGAGACCAAGACGGCGGCGGGCGACGGTGTATTGCAGTAGCGCCGTCGTGATGAGGGAGAGCGCGGTCGCCAGGGCGGCTCCGTTAAGTCCAAAGGCGGGAATCAGCAGCAGGTTCAGAACCACGTTCAGCACAGCCGTGAAGACCAGCACCATGGCGCAGGCATTCTGCTCGCCCGCCATGTTGAGGAGGAATTCAGACGGGCCCATCGCCGAGCGGAACAGGAAGCCGGCCACCAGGATCAGCATCACCGGGTAGCCTTCGAGAAAGTCCGGACCGAACAGCCACAGGAGCGGGCGGCCCAGCGCGAGAATCACGATAGCGGCAGCGAGCGACGGCCAGAAGGTCCAGTTCACCGCGTCACGCACGAACGCCTTGAGCGCGTCGCGATCGCCGCGAGCATGGAGCGCGGAGAAACGGTTCGCGACGGCGCTGCCAACCGCGTAATGCACGAACATGATGAGGCTCATCGTCTTGGCAGCGGCAAAGTAGACGGCAACGGAGTGCGGCGACATCAGGCTCGAGACGATCAGGACGTCGGCATTCTGGAGGGCGAGTTCGCAAGCGCAGATGACGAACAGCGGGAACGACGTCTTCAGCCACAAGCCCCAGTTGTAGCTGCGCGGTCCCGCTGGAACGCTTTTCGACATGCGCATCGATACCAGCGTGAATTGAATCAGAGCCGAAAGCCAGGTGGCGAAAATGGCAGCGCCGGCGGCCGTCGTGGCAGTCATCGGCATTCCCATTTCGTGAGCCACGACCATGGATCCGAGCACAGTCAGCGGGCGCAGGATATAAGGCGGGATCAAAGCGATGCTCATCCACGCCTGACTGCGACCCATGCCGTCCTGCATGTCGCCCAGCGCGTAGATCGGAATGCAGATCAGCGCGAGGTAGAGGGGCATCACATAGTAATTCGAAACTTGAGGCGCGAAGAACCACAACCCGGCGGCACCGAGGATCGCCACCAAGGTGCCAACCGCGAAGGCAGCAAGATTGCTTCCGAACGTGACGCCCCGTAGCTTGGCAAGCTCTCCGCGCTCGCGGTACTCAGGGATCAGGCGAATGACGGCCAGGTTGAGGCCGAGCGGAGACAGGCCGCCGAGGACCAGCACCCAAGTCCAGATGAAGACGTAGATGCCGTATTCGAACGCGCCCATCCAGCGCGCCAGCAGGACCTGCGTGACATAAAGTAACGCGGCGCTCGTAACGCGAACTGCGAAGGCAATGACGGCGTTACGTTGCGCCAAAGCGCGGTCGTCGGCACCCAGGAGGATCGAGCGTGCAAGGGGCAGGATCCGAGCGGCCATGCGCACCACGAACGCCACCGCTGCCTCGGTGTGTCCGGAGCGGTCAATCGGTGCTCTGCTCGAAGTGGCATTGTCGCTATTGGCCAAGGTCATATTTCCTGTTTGGATTTCCCGTCTGGATTTCCAAGAGCTGCGGTGCGGTCAGCCCTAGTGCTCCGACTCTGACATATGGTTCCCTGCCGGGAACCTGAATGTCAGCCCGGAACACTAGGCAACCTTTTGATTGTGTTCTGGATTCACAAACATTTGACGACCTCCACCCGGGAATCAAATGTTTGATCCAGAA
>JAHJSN010000119.1 GCA_018830445.1 Alphaproteobacteria bacterium
AAGTTCGACGCCTTGCTGGACCGTGGCATCCTGGTGGACTGGAGCGTTCGAATTGCCGGTTTCTAGGCCCCCATGCAGAAGCGGAGAGAAAACTATTCTACGATTTTGCTCCGTACACGACTACTCGGACAGGCTCCTAGGCTTGAGCGGGCGCCTGCACCATGATTGACCTGTTGATCCAGATTTCCCAGCGTCCCATCGTGATAACGTTGGCGATTGCCGGCGCCCTCCTCGTGACGGCAGGATCGCTCGTCGCAAAACCCCGCGGATCCGATACCCCTGAACCCGCCGTCGACGACGCCCGCGGCACGCTTGCGCGACGCTTGACCAACATCGGCTACGTCGTCACGATGGTGTCCGTTGCACTTTTCATCGTTGCAGGGTTCGTCTCCGACCTGCGACCCTGACACGCTCTCGTGTTACGGCGGCGGCGCTCGCCACCCTGCGTCGGGGTCGGAACACTTGGCCCGCCGTCGCTCAGACACCCCCCACCGCCGGAACGCTTCCCCAGATGACGCTGATTGAAACGCGAGACCTGTCGAAATCCTTTGGCGCACACAAGGCGGTGGAGCGCGTCAGCTTTTCGGTCGGTTCCTCCACAATCGTCGGCCTCCTGGGTTCCAACGGCGCCGGCAAGTCGACGACAATGCGCATGCTGGCCGGTACGCTTGGTCCGGATTCCGGCAGCGCCGCTATCGCGGGATATAACGTCGCCAGCGATCGGCTGCGGGCCGCACGCGCGCTGGGCTACCTGCCGGAAGCCGCGAATGGATTAGCAAACCTCACCGTCGACGAGTTCTTGCGCTTTGCCGCTCAATCGCGAGGTCTGCGCGCAAAGTCGGGCAACGCCGCGGTGCGCCGCATCCTTGAAATGCTTGCCCTCGGCGCTGTATCGGGGCAGCAACTCGGCACGCTGTCCAAGGGCTGGCGCCAGCGGGCCTGGCTGGCGCAGGCACTGATTCACGACCCGCCGGTCCTGATTCTCGACGAACCGACCGACGGCCTCGACCCAAAACAGAAAGTCGACCTTCGCCGGCTCCTCAAGCAGCTTTCGAGAGATCGGGCGATCCTGATGTCGACCCACATCGTGGAGGAGGCAGAAGAACTTTGCGACAGGCTGATCGTCATGAATGCCGGGCAGATCGTTTCCGATTCCATCAAGGAAGACTTGCTCGATGACGCTGGGCGCCTTGCGCCCGCCCTGATACGGCTGACCTCCGCCGGTCCCGCAAAACGGTTTGCCGCCGCATGACTGCTTCACCAACGCAACAACCTGCTTCGCGGACGACGACGACGGCCGACGCGGTGCGGCTTTGGCTGGCCGACGCTGTCACGATTGCGAAGCATGAATCGAGGCTTCTTTTCTACGCGCCACTCACCTTGATTTTCCAGGTCTGGTTCCTGCTGGCGCTTGCGATCTCGATTTTCCTCGTTGCGGAATTCTATTCGACCGATCTGGCGAACTTCGAACTGCAATGGACGTTTCTGCCCTGGGTGGCACTCGTCATGGCGCCCGCGCTCGCCATGCGCGCGTTTGCCGAGAGCCCCGGCGACCGAGGCCTCGAGTTGACCCTGTCGCTGCCCGTTTCATCCACAGCGGTCGTTGCGGGAAAATGGGTGGCGGGAACGCTTGCACAGCTGCTGACGCTGGCTATGACGCTCCCCTTCATACTGACCGTCGGCTACCTTGGCGATCCGGACTGGGGCATCGCGGCCTCGGGCTACCTTGGTGCCGCCCTGCTGCTGGCCGTGTTCTATGCCGTCGCAATCCTGGCGGCCTCCTTCACCAAGGATCACGTTGCAGCCTACGTCACGGGCCTGGCGTCCCTCACGATTATGCTGCTGCTTGGCTGGGATACCGCAGCCAGGGTGCTTGGCGCGTCTCCGGCCGGGCACTTCATTTCGTCGCTGTCGACGATCTCGCCGAAATACTGGCTCGCCCGCATGGCCGAGGGTCGCATCGAACTGGCCGCACTCGCAACCATGCTGCTTGCAATCGTGCTGGCGCTCGCCGCGGCCGCCGCGATGATCGAGCGCCGCCGCCGTTCGGGACAGGCCGACCTGCACACGTGGGTGATCGGCCTCCTTTTCGGCATAGCAGCCGTCATCCTGCTGGCCGGTACCGCCCGGCTGCCCTGGTCGTTCGATGTCACGGCGGCTCAGGAATTCACGCTGCATGAGGAAACCCGCGCAGTTGCGGCTGCTGCCCCCGAAGCGCTGAAGATCGACTTCTACTATAGTCGTGATGAATCGAGCATTCCCGCGCGTATTCGCCAGCACGCTCAGCGCGTCCGCAACCTGCTGCGCGAGATCGCCGGCCATGCAGACGGCCGCATCGAAATCGTCGAGCACCCAACCAGCGAAGATACCGAGGCCGAAGAAACCGCCATTGCCGCCGGCGTGCGGCGCATCCCCATGAGCTCGGGAGATAGCTTCATCCTCGGCGCCGTTTTCCGGCACGCCGATCGCCAGGGCGTCATTGCCTATTTTGACGAGGAGCGCGGCGAACTCCTCGAATACGATCTGGCTCTGGCGATCGATACCTTGGGCCGCAACAAGACTTACCGCATCGGGGTTCTATCGCCGCTGCTGCGCGCCACGAATGCCCAAACCCCGCGCGAGGGTATGGCAATGCTGGAGGACGTCAAGCGCAACTACGACATTGCCGTCGTTCCCTATTTTGCAGATGAGCTTCCCGAAGGGCTCGATGCACTCATCGTCATCGACGCCCGCATCCTCAAGCGCAGCATGCTCTATTCCATTGATCAGCACCTGATGTCCGGACGCGGCCTCATCGTCATGTTCGATCCATATCCGCGGTTCAACCGCGCCAACATGGGCGTAAATCCGGAGCCGGGAGACGCAATCAACGACATTACCGATCTGCTCGCGAAATACGGCGTCGAATTTCGTGGAACCGATGTCGTCGGGGACGCGAACCTTGGCGCGCTCGTCACCAGCAGCGACGGGCGCCAGCTCAGCTACCCGTTCTGGCTGCGCACCAGGCGCTCGGCGCTGTCCAGGAGCCATCCGGTAACCGCAAGTCTCAACGAGCTGTTGTTCTCCGAAGCAGGAAGCGTTGCCTTGACGGCCGGCGGCGATGGCGCGGTCGCTCTTGTCGAGACGACGCCCGAACACACCGGCGTTCTGCCGCGCGAGACATTCAAGGACGCTGATTCCGAAAAGCTGGCGGCCGACTTCAAACCTGCCGGCGGCAGCAGAACCATAGCCGCAGCATTGGCCGGCCCCTTCCAAAGCCCGTTCGACGGCCCCCTGCCCGCAGCCGCTGAGACCGGCGAGGACACCGCCGGCAATGCACCGGCCCCCGAACAGACCCCGCCACCGCGATCGGCTGACGAGCCGGCAGGCACACCGAAGACCCGCTCCGCACCGGCATCCAGACCTCATATTGCCGGGATCCCGTCCGCCAGCCTGTTCGCCGTTGCCGATGCCGACTGGCTGTTCGATCCGATGGCCTTGCAGACCGTGACTGTCGGCGACCGCACCATGACGCGTCCGCTCAACGACAACGCTGCCTTCCTCATCAATATGGTCGAATACGCGACCGGCAATCCACGCCTCATTGGCATCCGTTCGCGCAAGGCGCTGCGACGGCCCTTCACCCGGGTCGCTGCGATGCTCAAAGACGCCCAGGACCGCTATCGCGCCGAGGAGGCCGACTTCGTCCAGCGCATCGCCGGTGTCGAGACCGCAATCGCCAAGGTCATCGAGGCGACCGGAGCTACCTCCGTTGACCAGCTCCCCGATACGCTCTTGGAGGAAATCCAGGGCCTGCGTACCAAACTGTTGCCGTTCCGCCGCGAACTGCGCCGCATTCGTCGCTCAATGCGTGAAGACGTCGAGGCGTTGGGGTTGCGAGTGACCCTGTTCAATCTTTTTGGCGGGCCGCTGCTCGCGGTGGCTTTCGCGGCCTTGCTGTTCAATCTGCGCCGCAAAAAGCTTTCAGCCGACCCAGCGGATCATTGAGCGACCCAATATTTCTATAGATGAGAACAGATTGCTCGCGACCTGCGACAAGTTGTACTCTTGAATCTGCGCCGGACAACAATGGCGCATAAAAATATTTCGTGAGCCGCCTGAAAATAAGAAATCCCGCTCTCCGAATGGGGGGAGCTGTGAAACCCGTAATAAGCCGGAGCGACCGCCTGCGGTTATCCGGAAACAACGGCGTTCGGGGAAATAGCCTGGTGAATTGCGCTTATGAGAAAACCGGAATTGCACCCGCCGCTGTGGATGGCGCAGGGTGCCCGTTTCGGTTGCCCGATCAGCAATTGATCCGCTCACGCACGATACCGTTTCCCGCTGTGGTGCGCCACCGACGAGTTGCCAGCAAGGAGAAAAGCCCGGTCGCGGGCGGCAGTTAGCTGCAACGCGCCAAAACGGTGCTGGCTCATCCACCGTCATTCGCGCGCGGTACCGAAGCATTGTCCAGGGGCGATTGTTGATTTCCAACGGGTCAACCAAGCGCTTTCATTTGGGAACGTAACTGGTTCTGGAAGAAAAGGAGATTGATTGAATTTGGGACGAGGCATCCGGTTCAGGTTTGAACTCGGTTCGCTGAATAGTCCGGGGACGAAACGAAAAGGCCGGCATCGCGCATCCTGCGACTTGACCGGCACAAAGGGAGAAGTCTCAAGATGGCTAAAGATAAAGACAATGGTTTGGGAGACGGGCGACGATCCGGCGGCGTATTGCCGGTCTCGGAAGATCGGCGTGCCTTCCTGAAAAGCGGAGCACTGCTTGCAGGCGCTTCGGCAGCCGGAGGTCTTGGTATTGCGACAGCGCATGCCGGCTCGGTGAAGGTGCCGGAAAGCAACCTTTCGATGGGCCGCGAAATCCCCGCAAAGATCTACGGGATGCCGTCCAAGTACGAAGCCCACGTCACGCGCAATCGTACCGACGTCTTCGTCAACAAGCAGAACTGGTCGGATTGGTCGATGACGCCGCTGCAGCATCAGCTTGGCATCGTGACCCCCAACGGCCTCTTCTATGAACGCCACCATGCCGGCATCCCCGACATCAATCCCGACGATCACACCCTCGCCGTCCATGGCATGGTCAAACAGCCGCTCAAGTTCTCGATGAGCGACCTGATGCGCTATCCGGCGGTGTCGAAATTCTATTTCATGGAGTGTTCCGGTAACGGCCTGACCGATTGGAAGGCCGTGAAGTCGACGACCGTGCAGCAGACGCACGGGCTGCTGTCCTGCGCTCAATGGACCGGTGTTCCCCTGTCCTGGCTGCTGGATGAAGCGGGCCTGGCAGATGGCGCGAAGTGGGTGCTCCTTGAGGGCGCTGACGGCTCCGCCCACGCCCGCTCGGTCCCGATCGACAAATGCATGGACGACACCTTGATCGTCTGGGGCATGAACGGTGAAATGCTGCGTCCGGAAAACGGCTATCCGCTACGTGCGCTGATCCCTGGCTGGGAAGGTAACGTGTCGGTCAAGTGGCTGCGTCGCATCAAGGTCGGTGACAAACCCTGGCACCTGCGCAGCGAGACGGCCCGCTATACCGACCCGATGCCAGACGGCAAGTGGCGCCAGTTCAGCATGGTCATGGAATGCAAGTCCGTGATCACGAGACCGTCCGGCGGGATGAAGATCCCAGGCCCCGGCCGCGTCGAGATCGAAGGCTTTGCCTGGTCGGGCAACGGCAAGATCACCGCCGTGGACGTGACGGTTGATGGAGGCAAGACCTGGCGCGAAGCCCGCCTTGAAGAGCCGGTCATCGACAAGTGCCTGACGCGGTTCCGCTATAGCTGGGATTGGGACGGCGGTCCGGCGGAAATCGCCAGCCGTGCGGTGGATAGCAGCGGTTACGTGCAGCCGACTGTCGCCGACATCGACAAGGTCCGTGCCATCGTCGGTTTCGTCCAGCATCACAACGCCGTCTTCCCGTGGTCTGTTGCTTCATCTGGGGAGGTGGCCAATGCGATCGCTTAAGGTTTCCGCACTGACCATTGCAGCAACGGCACTATTCGCCTTCTCGGCGGCTGCCGCCGATGGGCCGGGCGTCAGCTATGGCCAGAAAATTTCTGAAGCCGACGTAAAGGCTTTGGACATCGACGTCTCCACCAGCACCGGCGCCGGACTTCCTGCCGGTAGCGGAACGGTGGCCGATGGCGCCAAGATCTACGCTGAAAAGTGCGTCGCCTGTCATGGCGAAGGCGCTAACGGCGGCAGCATGTATGGCCCGATGCACGGTGGGATCGGTTCCTTCGTGACTCCCAAGCGCAAGCTGACTCCGGGTAGCATGTATCCATATGCCCCGATCCTGTTCGACTACATCCGGCGCGCCATGCCGATGGACAGCCCTCAGAGCCTCAACGACAACGAGGTCTATGCCCTGACGGCCTACATCTACAGCCTCAACGGCCTCGTCAAGGAAGATGCGGTCCTCGATGCGAAGTCGCTGGCGGCAATAAAGATGCCGAACAAGGACGGCTTCGTTGTCGATGACCGTCCCGACGTGAAGGCGGTTCGCTGCATGGCGGACTGCACGAAGATCAAGCCCTGAGGTCACATATTCCTCGTGCAAAACGAACGCCCGGCTTCAGCGAAGCCGGGCGTTTTTCATGGTGCGCCAGGCATGGCGCGTGGTGCCGCAAGGCACCGGTTGGCCGGCGTGGTATCCGGTCGATGACTTGGAGGTGCCCGTCTGCGTATCGATGGTAGTCCTCTGCGGGCCCTGGGTGATGGGAACCGCTAGCCGAACA
>JAHJSN010000120.1 GCA_018830445.1 Alphaproteobacteria bacterium
AAGTTCGACGCCTTGCTGGACCGTGGCATCCTGGTGGACTGGAGCGTTCGAATTGCCGGTTTCTAGGCCCCCATGCAGAAGCGGAGAGAAAACTATTCTACGATTTTGCTCCGTACACGACTACTCGGACAGGCTCCTAGGAACACGAGCAACACTATGATTCTCGTGTAGCTTTTGCACCAAACGTTTGGCATCTAGCCAAGCCGCAAGTGGGGACCAAACGTTAGGTGCGCACCACTAGACAGGGTCAGTGCAACAGTTTAGGCCAGACGGCCTGCGGCGCGGGTAATGGCGCCGGTTCGGGGGATACCATGGCCGAGCGCAGGGCGAACTTGAGAACCAACGGCGGCAAGGACGCGCTCAAATCCAGGGCGGTCGGCTCAGGCAGCACAAGCGCCCAGCGCGCCGGAGCGACCGGCAAGGCGGCGGCGAAGGCGACTGCGAAGGGGAAAAAACCTGCCCGCAAGGCTCCGGGACAAAAGGTTTCGAAGAACGCAGCGCTGGAAGCGGCCCAACGCACGTTGAAACTCGAAAGTTCCGGCTTGGGTGAATTGCGCGAGGCGCTGGCTGGCGCCTTGTCGCAAGCCTTCATCGCGGCGGTTGAAACGATTGCCAAGGCGCGCGGCCGGGTCATCGTAAGCGGCATCGGCAAGAGTGGCCATATCGGCCAGAAGATCGCCGCGACGTTTGCTTCAACCGGGACGCCGGCATTCTTCGTCCATCCAAGCGAAGCCAGTCACGGTGACCTTGGCATGATCACCCGCGAGGATGTCATCCTGGCGATATCCTGGTCGGGCGAGTCAGTCGAACTGTCCAACATCATCGCCTTTTCGCGCCGGTTCAAGGTGCCGCTGATTGCCATCACGTCGCGGAAAAAATCGACGCTGGGATCGCAGGCCGATGTCTGCCTGGACCTGCCCCGTTCACAGGAAGCCTGCCCGCACGGGCTGGCGCCAACGACTTCGACAACGATGCAACTCGCGGTCGGGGATTGTCTGGCGATCGCACTTCTGGAGACGAAGGGCTTCACCGCTCACGACTTCAAGGTTTTCCACCCCGGGGGGTCGCTTGGCGCGTCGCTCAAGTACGTCGCGGACCTGATGCATACCGGCGAGGAAATGCCGATTGCAGCCGATAACGTCGATATGACGTCCGCGCTCGTCACCATGACGCAGAAGGCGTTCGGGTGCCTTGGCATCGTCGACAAAAAGGGGCGGCTGGTTGGGGTGATCACCGATGGCGACCTTCGGCGCAACATGGGCGATAAACTGCTGCGCGCCAAGACCGGGGAAGTGATGACGAAGAATCCCAAGACGGTGACGCCCGGCACGCTGGCGTCCGCCGCGCTCGAGACCATGAACGCCAGCCGCATTACTGCGCTGTTCGTCGTCGACAAGGGCAAACCCGCCGGCGTCGTTCATGTTCACGACATGCTGCGCGCTGGGGTTGTATAGGTGTGGCTGTAAAGTGTGAGCTGCCGGCTCAGCCAAAATAGAAATAGGCGTGCATGAAAGACGGGCCTTCGAACAGGTCGATGCCGATTGCCGATTTGATGCAGTATGCGGCGATGACGAAAGCCGGGAAGCCAAGTCCCATCGAAACGAACGGCATTGCCTGCGCTGTCAATTCGGCAGTCGTGACATGGCGGCGGTAGGTCATCGGTCTCGGTCCTGATCATTGCTTTTCCAACGTGAGCTGAATTGCAATGGCCGGACCAGGCCGGATCCGTCCCGAAACGTGCTGGAATGGGGCAAATCCGCTGTCATCGCCGAGCGGTCTGTTCGATTTATTTCAAAATCGAACGAACCGCCCGTCCCTTGACTGCCCGTTGGTTGGTATTGATTGATGATGAGTCATCTTCGCGCGATGCCTCGGGCGGTTTTTCATGCAACGTTTCGCGAATTCGGGCCGGTTCGCGAAAAATTTTCGGGCAATTTCCTCGGTCCGCATTACCGCCGTCAAAGCGGCATAGGCGAAGCGCGTTACTCGAATTTACGGGAATAGATAGATGTTGAAAAAGGTCCTTCTGTCCCTGCTTTTCGCTATCGGTGTCTTCGCCATCTATATCGCAGTGCTGCCCTCTGAATTCTCGGTTGCGCGTTCAACGACGATCGCGGCCGCGCCGGAAGCCGTGTTTCAACACGTCAATGACCTGAAGAAATGGGACGCCTGGTCGCCCTGGGCGAAACGCGATCCCAACGCGAAAGCCGAATTCGAGGGGCCGGAAAACGGCAAGGGCGCGGTCTTCAAGTGGGATGGCAATCAGGACGTCGGCAAAGGCAGCATGACGATCGCCGAAAGCATTCCGCCTCGCGGAATCGAGATCAAGCTCGACTTCATCGAACCGTTTCCCGGCACCAGCGATGTCGGTTTTGAATTCGAGCCTGTCGATAATGCCACGAAAGTTACATGGAGCATGGCGGGCGAGCAGGGCTACCTCGAAAGGGCGATGTGCACGCTGATGGGCCTCGATATGGATGAGATGATCGGCAAGGACTATGAAACGGGATTGGCCAATCTCAAACGGGTCGTCGAAGGCGCGAGCCAGTAGAGCTCCGCCTAAACCGCTTATCCGACTCTGATTTTAACTTTTCCTTATCCATATCTTCACGAAAACTTTTCAGCCGTCACCTTAAAACACTCCAGGAACACCCATATCAGGGGTGTATTGAGCGATCGAGCTGGAGACAGAAATGATTGGTGATACTTTGGGCCTGCTTGGCCTGGTAATGGTGCTGTTGGCCGCCGCCGCACTGTGGTCCACGGTGAAGGTCGTGCCGCAAGGCTACAATTACACAGTCGAGAACTTCGGCCGCTACACGCGGACCCTGACACCCGGCCTGCACATTCTCATCCCGGTCGTGGAGCGCGTCGGCGCGCGCATGAACATGAAGGAGCGTGTGCTCGACATTCCCTCGCAGGACGTCATCACGCGGGACAACGCCATGGTGCGGGTCAACGGCGTCACGTTCTACCAGATCCTCAGCGCCGCCAAGGCAGCCTACGAAGTCGACATGCTCGAAGACTCGGTGGTCAACCTGACGATGACCAACATCCGTACCGTGATGGGTTCGATGGATCTCGACGAACTCCTGTCGAACCGCGACCACATCAACGCCCAGCTTCTGACCGTCGTCGATGCAGCAACCGAATCCTGGGGTATCAAGGTCACGCGTATCGAGATCAAGGATATCGATCCGCCGCGCGACCTTGTCGACTCGATGGCCCGTCAGATGAAGGCCGAGCGCGAGAAGCGCGCGCAGATCCTCGAAGCCGAAGGTTCGCGTCAGGCTGCTATCCTGGAAGCCGAAGGCGAAAAGCAGGCCGCCGTACTCGAAGCCGAAGGCCGCCGCGAAGCCGCCTTCAAGGATGCCGAAGCCCGCGAGCGCGCCGCCGAAGCCGAAGCCAAGGCAACGCAGATGGTGTCGGCCGCGATTGCCGCCGGCGACGTGCAGGCGATCAACTACTTCGTCGCCAACAACTACATGAAGGCCCTTGAGAAGATCGCCATGTCGCCGAACCAGAAGATCCTGATGATGCCGCTCGAAGCCTCTGCGGTGATCGGTTCCTTGGCCGGTGTCGCCGAGATCGCCAAGGAAGCCTTCGGCAGGGACGAGGACGGCAACCGCAAAAAGCGTGGATCTGTCCCGACCGTCTAACGAGGGCCTGACGATATTTCCCGGCGGGATCGTTGCCCGCCGGGCTCAAAGCTTGGACACACTTGAGGATTAAGCGATGCACGGAATTTATGAACTCCTCAGCCATCTGGGCGGCTGGAACTGGGTGATCGTTGCAATGCTGCTCCTGGTTCTGGAGACGGTGGTCCCGGGCGTTCACTTCCTGTGGTTCGGACTGGCGGCGTTCATCGTCGGCGCGATCGCGCTCGTCGTGTCGGCCGGCGGTCCCGAATACGCCGATGCGTTCGTGTGGCAGTTCCAGATCATCGCCTTCGCGCTCATTTCGATGGTGACGGTCTTCTTCGTTCGCCGCTATGCGTCGGCCGACGGCAGCGAGGCGACCGATGCTCCTTCCCTCAACGTGCGCGCGGAGCAATACGTCGGGCGCTCGACGACGGTGATGGTTGCGATCCAGGGCGGGCGCGGCAAGGTCAAGATCGGCGACAGCCTGTGGCAGGCCGAAGGTGCGGACGCGCCGGTGGGGGCACGTGTGAAGGTTGTCGGAGTGAATGGCAGCGTATTGGTTGTGGAACCCGAGTAGTGTCTTTGTTGGCGCCTGCGGATGCCCACACGCGCCTCGCTCGCGCATCCGGCGCCTGACAATTCTCCGAGGCGCACGGCAGGTTCGAAGGTGGACATATGACGTCTGTCACCCCGGCGAACGCCGGAGCCCAGTCAAGTCAAGTCAAGCCAAGCCAAGCCAAGCCGATAGGAAACACATAAGGTGTCACTCGGATACCAGCATGCGCCGGCATAAAACTTTTGCGAATGTCGAGGCGTAACATGAGCGGCCAGAAGCCTCGTCATGCGAATCCTTCCCGTCTGCCCCACGAACTCGTCTGGGCGCTGGCGACGCTTAGCCTCGTCCTGCCGTTTTTCGCCATCGCGGCCGGGGCTGTCGGGGCGTGGCACCTGTTGCACGGCGATGCCGGCGGCTGGTGGTGGGTCGCCGGCGGCATTTCGGGTTTCGCACTCGACCTCGTCATCGACCTGTGGCTGGCCAATCCTCACACCTCGGCATCCGAAGACCCTGACCTCAACTGCCGCGGCGCGCAATGCATCGGTCGTATCGCGGAATTGATCGAACCGGTCGAAGGCGGGCGCGGCAAGGTGCGTCTCGGCGATACCGTCTGGACGGTGGCGTGCGCGGAAGACTTGCCGGCCGGCGCGATGGTGCGCGTCACCGGCAGTGACGGGGCGGTGTTGCGGGTTACCCACCAACGTCATTCCCGCGTAGGCGGGAACCCAAGCAAGGCTCTGTAAGAAGATGGGTATTTTCGATTCTCGGGGTTTTCATACAAGCCAGAAAGAAGTTCTTCAATGAAAACGGTCGGAAGTCTCCTTGAGACGTGCTTGGGTCCCGGCCTTCGCCGGGATGACGGCGGTGGTTGTGGCTGCTGCGGCGGTCAATGTAGGGCTCTACGGAACCGAAAAGAAGTGGTCAAAAGCCCGAGATGAGGTTGGATGATTAGGCTTTCGCCCCGAGGCAGCGCGTGACCCACAGCGATGGCGCGGTGTTGCGGGTCGAGGCGGCGAACTGAAGATGGCCCTGACCGGCGCAGCCAACGAACTGCGGGCCCTGCCGTCGTCATGAAATCAGCCTTCTCTGCAATCCGATTCGAACCATCTCGGGCAGCGTTTTTGCGCCAAGGCGCTCTCGCAGGCTGGCGCAATCCTTCGATATCGTCTTGTAGGAGACATCGAGACTCCACGATAATTCGTTCATGCTCTCTCCGTAGGCCAATCTGCGGAGGATCTCTTCTTCCCTGGGCGTCAGGCAGCAGTCCGCCTGCGTGCCCCGCGACCTCAGGTGGGCGACGTCCTGAATGAGGCTGGCGGACAGCCACGTCCCGCCCTGTTGCACGGTTTCGATCGCCAGTATCAGCGCCTGCGGTAGATCGTTCTTGGCAGCGAACCCCTTGGCTCCCGCCCGCAATACGCGTGCCGCCAACGCCGCATCTTCAACGTCCCCAAGTACCAGCAGGCGCGCGTCGCCCCCAAGTTCGAGAATCCGTTGCAAGAGATCGAACTTGGCGTTGTCGGCTGAATTAAATCCAAGGATCGTGACGTCAGGCACTTGTTCGCAAAACTGCTCAATTCCAGCCGCAGCATTGGAGGCGTTAAACAAGCGCCATCCGGGTCGCTCATCGATCAGTTTTCCGAATCCGAGGGTAATCAGCGGATGATCGTCGACAAGAAGGAGGCGCAATCGCTTGATGTCCTGAGGCGGAGGGAACGTCTGCCAGGCAGCCGGCAAACGTATTGATCCCGACTTCAAACAGCATGCGGCTGTTAGTTGAATTGGATTTTTTCACGATCTTCACGTTGCGCTTTCCCGATTAGATGTAGCGGTCTTGCCCTGCGGATTGCGCCGGATCCGCCCTCGTTTTACCCGCGCTCCTCGCAGCGGCTTTGCAGTCCACTCGTGATAATAATGCCACCCATAAACCCTTCTATATTTCAATTGCTTGCGCCGCGTCGGGAACTATAGGCAACGCAACTTCCGTTCTTTGAATTTCACCTCCCCTCGCTTGCCCTCGATAAGAGGTTTGCACCTTGCGTTAGCGGCAAGACCCGCGCCCGGCGGGCTAACGCCGCGTTGCGCGGAGGAAATTGAGAACAGTTGGAAGGGGGGTATCGATGATCGAACCAGCGCTGAAACGAAACAAGCTTTGGATACTGGCGGCGACTGCTGTGTGCGTGCCGACCGCAGGGGCAATGGCCCAACAGCAGCTGCCCGACATCTACGTCGAGGGGCAAGGCGGCACTCCAGCAGCCGTCAGCGCCCCAACGACCGGGCGTTCGGCGGCAGACGGTCGCCTCTCGACGACTGCCGAGCCGGTCACCAATCCGGTCGACGCGACCAGCATCGTTCCGGCCGATCTGCAGAATTACGCTGGCGCCGCATCGCGCGTCACCGAGGATGAACTCGCCGAACAGCGTCCGTTGACCAACCATGAAGCGCTGGTGCGTGTACCGGGGGTCGTCGTCGTCACCGATGATGGTCTTGCCCGCCATGGCGGTATCGGAATCCGCGGTTCGAACTTCCGCCGTTCGCGCAAGGTCCTCATCATGGAGGACGGCCAGTCGATCAACTACTCGAGCTATCTCGATCCGTCGACCCACTACACGCCGCCCATGGAGCGCGTTGAAAACATCGAGGTCGTCCGCGGCACGGTGGTTTCGCACGGTCCGCTCAACAACCACGGCATCCTCAACTTCCAGAACCTCAATCCGTTCGGAAAGTCGGAAACGGTAATCAAGGGAGCTCTAAGTTACACGGAGGATTCTTTGCAGGAAGTCGGCAACTCGCGGCACGTGCATACCCGCCAGAACCTCGGTAATGTCGGCGCCGTCGTCTCCTACTCGGGTGCGGATGGTGCGGGCGCCTGGGACAACGAGCGGCTGCGCTACAACGACGTCTATGGCGCGTTGGGCTGGCGGGATTCGCAACAGGATCTGACGATTTCGGGCAACTATTTCTGGCAGCGCGATAATTACGACGAGGACAATTTCCTCGGTACTGCGGCTCAGTTTTTCGCCAATGGACGCGACAAGTCCGGCGTCGAGCCCGATGTCGAAACCAAGTTCAATACCTTCAACGCCGACTATTGGCGTTTGCAAGCGGCGCACAACTTCCGCTTCACGCCGGATACGACGCTGTCGACGCGGATCTACGGCAGCGAGCAGGAGCGCAACCGCTTCTCAAGCCGCAGCGGGGGGCCGGAGGATGGCGGCTTCATGCGCGGTCGTAATCGCACCTACGAAATCTACGGGGCGGACAGCCGCATCGAGTTCGCCAACCTGCCGCTGTTTGGGGGCGTCAAGCACGACGTCCAGGCCGGGGTCCGATATGAGCACCACAAACTTACGAACTGCACGGCTTTCGGCCGGCTTGGGGAAGAACTACGGCATGGAAATGAGGGCAACTGTCGTGCACGCGAGCCGCGGTTTCCCGACGAAGGCGAGATCGACGTCTTCGAAGCCGACTCGTTCGCCGGCTTCCTGCAAACCGCGATACACATGACGCCACAGTTCACGGTGACGCCGGGCGTGCGCTTCGAGAGCTATGATGTGGAGGGCCGCTCGACATTTCCAGCCGGCGGCGATAGCGCGTCCTCGGAGCACGACCACGTGCTGCCCGGCATCGCGATGGCCTGGGAATTCATGCCGCGCACCACCCTCTATGGCGGTTACCACCAGGGCTTCGCCCCGCATATCGTGCGCGACGTGGAGCTGTCGACGTTCCCGCTACAGGAGGAGGTTGGCGACAACTTCCAGGTGGGGCTGCGCTCGACCGCAATGCGCGGATTGACATTCGATGTTGCCTATTTCCATTCCATTATCGAAGACTACCAGATAAAGGATTCCTTCACCGACGACCGGGGCGCGAATATTTTCGGCTCACTCGACGAAGTGCAGTTCAACGGCATCGAACTTGCCGTGCGCGCCGATAGCCGTCCGCTGACAGGTGGCTCCTGGAACTTGTTCGGCGAAGCCAACTACACCTACACCAACTCCAATATCGAGAATGGCAGGGACCAACTGTTCGAAGACTTCCCGTTCACGGATGTCTCCGGCAACCGGGTACCGTTCTCGATCGAACACTTCGCCAGCCTGACCGTCGGTGTCGCCTACGAGAGGGTCTGGGATATCTCGGCGACCTATACTTATCGCGGCGACTTCTTTTCCAACACACAGAACTCCGTGCAACTGACTTGCATCGACGAAGAGATCGGACTCAATCCAGGCTGCACGGGTGGCGATCTCGACGAATTGATCGGCGGCAAGGTGGACGATGTCTGGCTGCTGTCAGCCCGCTCCAATTTCCATGTCAACGACAAGCTTTCGCTGTATCTGGCCGGGCACAACCTGACTGACGAACTCTACGTCTCCGATGTCAGCGATGGGGCCAAGCCTGGACAGGGGCGTACCGTCCTTGGCGGCTTCACGCTGAAGTTCGACTGACCCCCGCCGAAGAACCCCGTCTTCCTCGGCCAACTCGATGCCGGCGCCGTCAAACAGCGCCGGCATTTTTTTGAGGCCGGGTCACTGCAACTGACGCTGGTGGCGGTGTTGCGGGTGGCGGGAATGGAAGCTTAGCCAACCGATTTTTCCAGACCTTGCACCTGGGACCCCTTTTTTGCGACTCCCGCTATCGCTGCGGTGCAATTGGAACGGTCAGACGTCAACCGTTGCCGGCGTTCGAGGTCGCCAGGAGGGGGGCGGCTTCTGCGGCACCTTGGGTCCCGGGAACAAGTCCCAGGATGACAGTTGGGGAATGTCGCGCGGTCGCTGGTGCTCCGTCTCTGATATATGGCTCCGTGCCGGGAACCTGAATGGCAGCCCGGAACAATGTCAGCCCGGAACACTTGGCAACCTTTTGATTGTGTTCTGGATTCACAAACATTTGACGACCTCCACCCGGGAATCAAATGTTTGATCCAGAACACTAGACTAACGCCCCAACTGCTCCTTCACCTTCGCGGCCAGCTGCGGCAGTGAGAACGGCTTCGGCAGGAAGGCGAAGGTTTCTTCGCCGAGGGCCTGCTGGAAGGCTTCGTTGGGATAACCGGAAACGAAGATGATCTTCAGGTCCGGGTTGGTCTTGCGCAGTTCCTTCAGCATGGTTGGGCCATCCATGCCCGGCATCACCACGTCGGAGACGACGATGTCGACCTCGCCACCGCATTCCTTCATGACTTCAAGGGCGGCCAGTCCGTCTTCGGCTTCGAGGACTTCGTAGCCCTGGCGCTTCAGGGCGCGCACGGCGAAGGAGCGCACGACTTCCTCGTCCTCGACGAGCAGCACGCGGCCGGTGCCGGTCAGATCGACCTTCTTGACCTCTTCGCTCGCGGTCTGGCGCTCGGCCATCGCCGCCTCGTCCTTGTGGTCGAGATGGTAGCGGGGCAGATAGATGCGGAAAGTGGTGCCCTTGCCGACTTCCGATTCGGGATAGATGAAGCCGCCGGTCTGCTTGACGATGCCGTAGACGGTGGCCAGTCCGAGGCCGGTGCCCTTGCCGGGCGCCTTGGTCGTAAAGAACGGTTCGAAGATCTTTTCCAGCACGGCGGGCGGAATGCCGGAGCCGGTATCCTCGACCTCGATCAGCACGTATTCGCCTGGCGTCATGCCTTCCTTGGCGAGCTTCTGCGTCTCGCGTTCGGCGACGTTGCGCGTGCGGATCGACAGGCGGCCGCCCTCGGGCATGGCATCGCGGGCGTTGACGGCGAGGTTGATGACGGCCTGTTCGAGTTGCAGCTTGTCGGTGCGGCAGTACCAAAGATCGCGGCCGGAATTGACCTTGAGTTCGATGCGCTCGCCAATCGAGCGTTTGAGCAGCGGGGCGAGGTCGGTCATGACTTCGCCAAGCTGGAGCGGCTCGACAAGGAGCGTCTGCTGGCGGGCGAGAGCCAGAAGCTTGCCGACAAGTGCCGCTGCGCGGTTGGCGGACGACTTGATGTGGACGATATCCGAATGGGCGGGATCGCCGGGGCGGTGCGTGTGCAGCAGGAAGTCGGAAAAGCCGATGATAGCCGTCAGCATGTTGTTGAAGTCGTGGGCGACGAAGCCGGCGAGCTTGCCGACCGCTTCCATCTTCTGGCTCTGCGCATAGCGGGCTTCGAGCGCCTTCTGCTCGGTGACGTCGATGACGTAGAGGATGGCGGCTTCGGGTGCGTTGCGGGCGTGCGTCAGCGGGCTCATGTAGAGGCGGCGGGTGTATTCGCTCTTCGGCCCGGCGGTGATTTCGACAGGCTGAACGTTGCCCTGGCCGGCGGCTGCCTTCTCAAGGCCTGCTGCGATCGCCGCCCTGGTGTCGGCATCCACCGTGCGGGTGAGGATGTCGAGCGCCGGCTTGGCCTTCGCACCGGTGCCGTCGACGATCATGCGCGAGAATGCCGTGTTGGCGGAGACGATGCGGCCGTCGCGGCCGATGGTTGCGATCCCCAACGGAGCCGAGCGGAAGAACCGCTGGAAGCGTGCCCCGGCGATTTCCGCGTCGGCTTCCTCAAGTTCGTCGGTCTCGCGTTCCACGGCTGCGAGGATCAGGCCGCTGGCAACGCCGGGAGATGCCTGGGAAATGATGCGGACGGGAACCAGGCAGCCGTCTTCGCGAATGAGATCGAGTTCGCAACTCTGCGCCGACGGTTCGCCGTTGCGGCCCATCGCCATCAAGAGTTCCGCGCCGTCAGAGGTGACCAGATCGGAGAGCTTGAGGCCGCGCGAAATCGCGGCAGCGGGTTCGGGAAAACCGAGCCAAGCCGACAGCGTCCGGTTGATATGAGCCAGCGTTCCGTCTTCGTGGATATGGGCCAGGCCGACGGGAACCGAATCATAACCTGACAGCGTCGCGTGAAGCCCTGAAAGGGCCTGATCCTGCATCGCGCGCTCGGCTGTGACGTCTGAAATGCGCCACAAGACAAGTGGACCGGCTTCGCTGGAGATGCCGCTGGGGAATGTGAATGGCGTCACCGCAAGGCGCACCCAGCCGACGGTCTCGCGCGGGCCCAGTGCATCGGAGGCCAGATGAACCGGCACCGTCTCATTGTGCGGCTGGCCTGCATCGGCTGCGCGCATCATCCGGAACATAGCTTCGGATACAGCCGGCGTGCCGCCCAGCGCAGTCTCGATGTCGGAAATATCTGCAAGTGGTGCGCCGCCAAGCAGCCGGGAACCTATAGCGTTCGACCAGACCAGACTTCCGTCGGCGCGCATCAGTTGCATCGCCTCCGTCGATCCGTCGGTAACATATGCCGCGATGTCGGGGGCCGGCAGCCTCGCGCCGATGCGGATGTGCCCGGCGGCCAGTCCGAACAAGAAGAACACTCCCAACATCGACAGCACGGCCATCAGCGTCAGCAGCAAGGGTTCAGTCGAGTCGGAGGTGATGAGAGACAGAAGCGCGGCGCTGGCGGCAACGATGGCGCCGATCAGCGCGATGAGGCTTCGCGTTTCATACAGCGAAACCATCGCGTCACCGGCGACAGCCTGGAAGGAATTGCTCTTCAATGCGCTCATGGCGAGCGAGGCTATCTGATTCTTTACGCGCAAAGGTTTATCGACCGGCATCCAAAGCAGCTTTTTACTCATACTCTTACGTCGTGCTTGGCCACGCACCCAGGTCGACCCGGCGGGTGGCGAGTGATCTTGACTGGCATCCAACGTCAGAAGTGGTGCATATTCCGCCATCTGGCGCAGATGTCCCGTCAACTACTCGGCCATCTCAGTTAATTTGGAATGAACATTCGCCCGGCGATTCGCTGCCGGGCTGCGTCGTGACTCTAAAACGGCCGTTCAAGTCACCGATTCTAAACGTTTTTCGCTTAATGTTCGTACCGTAATGAATCACTGCCTGCCAGGTTCGTCACACGCTCAACCGCGTAATCTGGTAATAAACTGCAGCCCTTTGCTATCGAGCGCGGACGGAGACCGTTATGTGGGAAATTGTCTGGTTGCTGTTGATCGTCCTGTTCGTCGCCGCGGCGATCATCGCGGGGGCGCTGATGTGGCGCAGCTACGTCGACGGCGGCGCTCCAGGGGCGGGAATTTTCCGCAACAAAGTGGAGAAGCGGCTTGAGGTTGTCGATCAGGCGACGCTTGATGGTCGCCGCAGGCTGGTCCTCATCCGGCGCGACAATACCGAGCACCTGATCATGACCGGCGGACCGGTCGACGTGGTCATCGAAACCGGCATCAACTCATCCAGCAAGGCGCGCGGCGCAGACGTCGTCGAGCCGGTCTTTTCGCGCCAGTCGCGCGCCCTTGGGCAGGCTTCCGGCGACAAATAGTCCGGTGCCCCTGGTGATCACGGATATGCCTCGAAGTTGTGTGCATAGTCGCAGCCGCCGCATAGACGGCGGAGGCCGGCGTGGGCTATAGCTGTTGGCTAATCGAGCGGATCACAATTCCGGTCCGGATTTCGCCTGCCGTAAAAAGGGTGCCCTGGGGCACTGCGCTCGTGCAGGCGATGCGGCCAGGGGCGGTCGCGGGCAAGCAGGTATCTCCCTAGTGTTCTGGATCAAACATTTGATTCCCGGGTGGAGGTCGTCAAATGTTTGTGAATCCAGAACACAATCAAAAGGTTGCCTAGTGTGGCGTCGCGCCTTAATTGACCTGTTGGTGCCGCACAGGAGTTGTCAATTGAGGCGCGATGAACGCCACACTAAGCCATTGTTTTCGCTAGTGGCCTTCATGTCTCGCCTAAATCGTCAGCGGTTGCGGCCAGC
>JAHJSN010000121.1 GCA_018830445.1 Alphaproteobacteria bacterium
CAAAAGCTGCCTGAACCGCTTCCGTAACCGTTTGCGACAGGCTAGTGTTCCGAATCTGACCTATGGTTCCCTGCCGGGAACCTGAATGTCAGCCCGGAACACTCAGCCCAGAAGACTAGGCAACCTTTTGATTGTGTTCTGGATTCACAAACATTTGACGACCTCCACCCGGGAATCAAATGTTTGAGCCAGAACACTAGGTTGCGGGGGTGTCATCAAGCAGATCCCTTCAGTTCGGTTGCCCATGCCCAAACTCGACGAATCCCGCCCATTTATCCCTGTGCGTATCGCCGTCCTTACGATGTCGGACACGCGCACGCTTGCCGAAGACAAATCCGGCGACCTCCTGGTCAGACTTGCCGAGGACGCCGGGCATGAGATCGCTGCGCGCAACCTCGTTGCCGATAAGGTGGAAAGAATCGCGGCGCAGATCAGCGCGTGGATCGCGGACAAGGAAATCGATGTGGTGATCACCACCGGGGGAACGGGTTTCACGGGTCGCGATGTGACGCCGGAAGCCGTGCGGCCGTTATTCGAAAAAGAGATCGAAGGCTTCTCGACACTGTTCCATCAGCTTTCCTACGAGAAGGTTGGAACGTCGACGATCCAGTCGCGGGCCTGTGCCGGCGTTGCCGGAGGGACGTATATCTTCTGCCTGCCGGGTTCGCCTGGCGCCTGCAAGGACGCCTGGGAGGGCATCCTCAAGTGGCAGCTCGACAACCGCCACCGGCCCTGCAATTTCGTCGAAATCATGCCGCGTCTTGAAGAGCACCGCAGGGGTGGTTGAGATTTTTGCGGTTGGGTTCGGCTCAGTCGGTCGCGCTATTCGTGCGTGCTGGCGATCCCACTGCGATCAATCCGGTTTCTACCAGCCGGCGCGTGCGCGCTCGATGTCGAGGAGTTCGCGGGTATTGTTGGCTGCTTCGTAGGCGGCCAGAGCCAACGAGCCGAGAAAGACCAGGATAATCCCCGACACGACGGCTGCTGCGGCGATCACCAAGCCGAGCGGCAGGCCGGCGTAATCCGGCAGGGGTTGCGTGCCGGCGACGCCTGCAACCGTCAAGCCAAGGAAAACGATTCCGCCGAGCGCAGTCAGCCAGCCGAACAGGATCATGACGAATGCGAGGAAGCGGCCGAAGCGGTAACCGGGGATGAATTCCACCTCGTCTTCTGTTTCCTCGTCGGGCCGCATTACTTTTGGCAGCGGGGTGTCGGAAACGGCTGGTTCGTCTGCAACGCTGACGGGGTTCCAATGGGCCTGCGGAGGCGGCCCCCTGTGGTGAGGCTGGTGTCCTGGCGGTTGGGATTGAGGAGGTGGTGAAGGACGCGAAGTCTTCATCGGAGGCGGGGAGGAGGGTCCGGACAGCGAGGGTTCGGCGCGCTGGCGAATTGCGCCTTGCGCAGAGCCGGCAGATTTGGCGGATCCGTCGAGCGAAAGCCGGGGCTGCGACGCGGGAGGGCGGGAGCGTGGCACGTCTTCGTAGGCCTGCGGCCGCGGTTGAGATGTGTGCGGGGGCGCTGGCTGTTGTACAGCGGCTGTGTGGTGGGGCGATGGGGCGGCGGTGTGCTTGTCACGCAGCTGGTTGACACGCTGCAGGCCGATCACGGCTTCGGCGGCTTCGCGCGTACCGGGCAATCCCTCGACCAGGTAGGAGTAGAATTGTGTCGCGTAGTCGAGGTTTCCCTCGGACTCGGCGCGGCGGCCCATGTCGAGGATTTCCGAAGGCGAATAAGAAGGCTTGCCGCTCATGCCATCCGACCTCCGAAGTCACGGCGGCCAACCGCCCGATATGTCAGCGCCATCACCATACCTGCCGCCAAATGCCAAAGGTTCAAGGGCGAACCTAACAGTATAGTGCGGTTTTGTCCGCAGGCCTGGGTCAAGAAGCGCTGTTGTCGATTTGGCGATAAATCGCCGCAGGCAGGACAACCCGGCCGGACCAGCCGGAAATCGATTTCAAGTCGGTGGCTTCGTCGATGTCGTCCAGTGCGTCGACCAATTCAGTGTGCAATCCGGTGGCGTTGCGAAGCGTATCGTTGAGTGTTTCAGGGTGCGACCAGCGGACGTTTTTGAAGACATCGGGAATTCTGGGGTGGCGCTTGTAGCCGACGAGCCAATAGCCGCCGTCGTTTGCCGGTCCCAGAACGATGTCGGCATGACCTAGTTTGCGGAAAGCCCGGGCGATGTGTGCGGGCGTGATGCCGGGGATGTCGGAGCCGACGATGATCACTGGGCCGGGGGGGAGTTCATCGAAGACCTTCTGCATGCGTTCGCCAAGTCCGCCACGGCCTTGTTTGTGCCGCGCAATGCCGGCCGGCCAGACCGGATGGCGAAGGCAGCGCTCAGGGGCGATCGAAAGGGAGGTCTGCCAGCGGGCGTCGTGCGCAAGGCGGCGGGCCAAGGCACTCGTCGCCGAGCGATAGAAACGCAGGGCCTCGGTGACGCCGATGCCATGTGACAGCCGCGTCTTGACCCGGCCGGCTTCCGGAGCCTTGACCATCAACACCAGTTGCCGGCGCCAGGTGTCGCGTATCTTCACGGGCACGCCGATCAGGCGAGCGGGACGAATGCGTAGCCTGATCCGTCCTTCTCGATGCGCCCGGCGCCGGGCATGCCGTAGTGGTAGCCGGTGATGATGGCTTTGTCGGCAATCGCCCGGTCGAACAGCGTCCGGCGGGTTGCTTCGGCTTCGTCAGCGGCCATGTCGAAGGCGGCATGCCAGCCGGGGTTGCGGACGAAAAGTGCCGGGATGTTCGTTGTGTCGGCCATCACCAGGATCTGGTCGTTGCCGTCGCCGATGGCGAAGGCGGTGTGGCCTGGCGTGTGGCCGTGTGCGGGGATCGCGACGACACCGGGGGTTACCTCTTGTTCGCCTTCGAAGCGGGTCAGGTTCGACCACTTCGGGAAGGTTGCCTGAATTCGCTTGGCAAGGCCCTGGCGATTTTCCGGGAGCCGTGACATCACGCCTGCATCGGTCCAGAAAGCGTATTCGGCTTCGGGCACGATGATCTCGGCGTTGGGATAGATTTCGGCGTTGGTTCCCTTTTCCATCAGGCCGAAGATGTGGTCGGGATGGAAATGGGTGACGATGACGGTGTCGATCTCGTCGGTCGAAATACCTGCCGCCTCTATGTTGGCCGCCAGACGCCCGGCGGTCGGAGCGAGCTGCGCGCCGGTGCCGGCGTCGAACATGATCGTCCTGCCGCCGGTTCTGACGATAGTGATCGTGAAGGGGATCTCAATGTGTTCGCTCGACTTGCCGGCCTTCTCCAACGCCGCCTTGACCTCTTCGAGGCTTGCGTTCTTGATGAAGTTCGGATCGTGAGGTTTGTTCCACTGACCGTCGTAAACCGTGATGACCTCGGTATCGCCGATTTCGAATTTGTAGAACCCCTGATCCTCCAAGGCTGCCGCGTTGGCAGAGGGGATGATTGCCAATTGCCTGGCGAGGCCAAATGCGGCTGCGGAAGCCCCAGCCGAGAGCATGAATGTGCGGCGATCTGTGGTTGCCATGGTAGTTCCTCAAGGGTGTCGTAGTGCCGATTGATTAGGGCTTCATGCGGGCTTTATTGCGACTTGGCGGGGCATGAGAAATCAAGCGGCCCGGTGACTTGCGTTCAATCTGCTTCAAGGGAGCGGATTGGGCAAGATCATAGCGGCGACGCTGACGGCAATCACGATGGCTTGATCGTCGGGGTGGGCGGATTTTCGGCGACCGGGCTCACGGATTCGCCTCCCTGAGAGTGGGCGGATTGTGCACGGTAGTAGGTGGCGATGCGCTCAACGTTCGTGCCTGTGGCGTACATTGCGAGGCAGATCTGATTGCGCACGATGCGCTTAATGTAGCCTTCCCGCAGGAAGCGGCGGGCGCTGGTGTTCGCGCACGACGTCAGGATCGTGAGACGCTTTCTGCCCAGCCGGCGGACAATGTCGATGTCCTCCATCAGCGGCAGCGGACTGTAGCCGCCGATTTCTTCATGCAGGCGGCGCGGGATAAGAAGTCCCTGGTCGCCGTAGGGTAGACCCGCCAGCGTGCTGCGGAAGTGAACGAACTTATCGACGAGGCGCGGCATGAAACCGGCGTCGACGAGTTTGAAGCGGAAGGCTGCAGCGCCGATGCTGCGGCTGCCGGTATCGACGCTCTCCATGAAGCCTGACGCCTCTGCTTCCCAGCCGGATTCGAGAATCGTGTCGGCATGGAGGATCAGCAGCCAGGGGCTACGGGCTTCGGCTAGGCCCGCGATGATCTGCTGGCCGCGGCCAGGTCCGGTTACGACAAGATCGGCGCCGGCGTCGTCGGCTATGGCGATCGTCTGGTCGGTAGAACCACCGTCGGCGATGATCACCTGTCGCACGACGCCATCGAGTGCCGCTGGCACGAGTGCTGCCAAGCACGGCCCAAGGGTCGATTCTGCGTTGAGGGTCGGGATTACGACGGAAATCATGGTGTGAAGTCTTTCGCACCAGTTCGCAGCCGCGACAAGGGGCCTCGGTCGAGTTGTGGCCGCCGCATCGCCGGAGCCTACTTTTGTTCTTTATTTGTTCCGGATGATGTGCTATCTGTGGCCGGCGACTTCATACGTGTCGAGGCGGTCAGGTGGCAGCGATGACTTCAAATGCGCTCGATGGTGCGCGACAGACCGGTTGCGTCGATGGAAACCGGCGGCGCGGCCGGGGAGCACGGTCGAACGTTGCTGGGCGGTTCGAAAGTCAAACTGTCGAAGCGTTCGATGACGGATGGGAAAGCGAAGGCGACCTGCCGCCTTTCAAGACGACGGTGCGCACCGATGCAGCTCGGAGCATCGTCACACGCAACGACAGTCCCGACATATCGTTCGACCGCACGATCAATCCCTACAGGGGGTGCGAGCACGGCTGCACGTATTGCTACGCGCGCCCGACACATTGCTATCTGGGGCATTCGGCGGGGCTCGATTTCGAGACGCAGCTCTATGCGAAGCCGAATGCGGCGGAGCTTCTGGAAGCGGAACTTGCCAAGAAGAGCTACACGCCCGCGACGATCGCGTTGGGTTCGAATACCGATCCCTATCAGCCGATCGAGCGGAAGCTCGGCATTACGCGGCAGATACTGGAAGTGCTCGCGGCTGCGCGTCATCCGGTCGGGATCGTGACGAAGTCGGCAACCGTTCTGCGCGACATCGATATCCTTTCGCGGATGGCGAGAGACGGTCTCGTCAAGGTGGCGCTGTCGGTGACGACGCTCGATAGGCAACTGGCACGCTCGATGGAGCCGAGGGCCTCGACGCCGGCAAAGAGGCTTGATGCGTTGCGCCAGCTGTCGCAAGCAGGCGTTCCAACGGCGGTGATGGTGGCGCCGGTTATTCCTGCGCTCAACGATCACGAGGTCGAAGCAATCCTTGAGGCAGCAGCAGGTAGCGGCGTCAGGGAAGCGGGATACGTGATGCTGCGGTTGCCGCTGGAGATCAAGGATCTGTTCAGAGAGTGGCTGGCTACCGATCATCCAGGAAGAGCGAAGCGGGTGATCAGCCTGATACAGTCAATGCACGGAGGGCGCGATTACTCCTCTGAATTCGGTCTCAGGCAGCGGGGCCGGGGGCCTTATGCCGAGCAGGTCGCGAAACGCTTCCAGCTCGCGGCGAAGCGATTTCGTCTCAATCAGCGCCGCGAGCAGCTTCGGACCGATCTTTTCCGGGCGCCGACGCTTCAAGGAGGGCAGTTTGAGCTGATCTAGACGCCGGACATGCTGGCTCCTGTTTAAGTCATTGAAGTCAATTCGATAGGTGCGAATTGTTGGGAAAAGGGGGTGGTCGATGTGGTGATTTTGCACTTCACCGTCGTGCCGACTCGCGCGAAACTCCGCCCATGGTGGGACGGATAAAATCGCGATACCGACCGACGCTGGAACTGGAGCAAGCAGAGCTTGCGCTCCAGCCTGGTGCGATCGCGGGTATCGATGAAGCAGGCCGCGGGCCGTGGGCCGGGCCTGTGGTCGCCGCAGCCGTGATCCTCGATCTCGATAATCTGCCGAGCGGCGTCGCCGACTCGAAAGCCCTCGATGCGGATGCGCGCGAACTTGCCTTTGCCAGTGTTCGCCGGACAAGCCAGATCGGGATCGGTATCGCCGACGTCGGCAGGATCGACCGGGACAACATACTCAACGCAACGATGTGGGCGATGGCGGCGGCGCTACGTGACCTGAAAACAAAGCCGCGGCTGGCGCTGATCGACGGCAACCGCCTGCCGCAGGTGTCCTGTTCGGCACGTGCGATCGTCCGTGGGGACGCGAAGTGCCTTTCGATCGCGGCCGCTTCGATCGTTGCGAAGGTAACGCGGGATCGGATCATGGCGGAACTTGCCGAAACGTATCCCGGCTACGGGTTCGAGCGGCACAAAGGTTACGGCACACCGCAACATCGCGAGGCGTTGGAGCGGCTTGGTCCGACCGATATCCACCGGCGCTCCTTCCGGCCGGTGCAACTCGCTCTGGGCTTGGTCGAAGCCGACGAGTCTTTTTAGTTGGGCCTTGGTCCGTCGACACGGCGCAAGCGCGTGTTGAGCCTTGGTCCGTCGACACGGCGCAAGCGCGTGTTGAGCCTTGGTCCGTCAACACGGCGCAAGCGCGTGTTGAGCCTTGGTCCGTCAACACGGCGCAAGCGCGTGTTGAGCAGGACGCCCACCCGCATCCGCGCTGGGCAAGCCCATGTTGGGGAGCTTCAACCCGCCCTACAAGTCTTTCGAACCGTTGTAGGGTGGATTAGCGAAGCGTAATCCACCGTTGACGGA
>JAHJSN010000122.1 GCA_018830445.1 Alphaproteobacteria bacterium
AACATTTGATTCCCGGGTGGAGGTCGTCAAATGTTTGTGAATCCAGAACACAATCAAAAGGTTGCCAAGTATTCCGGGCTGACATTGTTCCGGGCTGACATTCAGGTTCCCGGCAGGGAACCATATGTCAGAGTCGGAACATTGAACGCCGACCCACGGTGCAAGCGGCTGCGTTGGCGTATGGGCCGGCATCCGAAACGCTTCACAGTAGCGGCCGTCTGCCGGCGCTCCGCGTGGCTAATCTGCGTCGTCCTGATAGCGCGCCTCCGGCAGGATTATCCGCGCCCGAAGACCGCCTCCTTCCGCCAACAGCAAGTCGAGCCGCCCACCGATCTGTTCGATGAACCCGGCCGCAATCGCTAGTCCGAACCCGCTGCCCGGTACACTTTCATCGAGACGCTTGCCGCGCGCCATCACGTTTCCATGTTCGCCTTTAGGTACGCCGGGTCCATCGTCGATGACATCGATGACAAGGTTGTTGCCTTGGTCGACTGCCGATCTGATTTCAATTCGGTTTCGTGCCCATTTGCGCGCATTGTCAAAGAGGTTGCCGAGCACCTCTGAAAGTGCCGATCTGTCGATTCTTATCGACAGGTCCGGTGCGACATCCACCGCCCATTCAAGCTCACAACCCCGCGGCAGCCGTCGCATGCTTCGCACCAGGGGCTCAATCGCCGACAACAGGTTTACCGCACCTGCCGAAACCATGCCCGCGCTTCTGGCGCGGACGAGTTCATGTTCCACGTGTCCCTGCATGTTGTTCACGTAGCCTTGCAGTTCATCGGCAATTTCACGATTGCCGCCCTCTCCCAACTCCTCTGCGATCACCGAAATGGCGGCGATCGGTGTCTTCAGTCCATGGGCAAGATCGCCGGCGCGCGCCCGCGCGGAGGCAATCGACCTGTCACGTTGCTCAAGAAGTTCGTTGAGGTCGCTGACAAGCGGCTTCACTTCGCGGGGAAAGTCACCAGCAAGCCGAGTGGTCTCGCCGGACCTGAGCCGCAGGAGTGCCCCCCGCACGTTCGACAGGGGCCGCAATCCGACGCTGACCGCGATGGCGAAAGCAGCGAGCAGGCAGGCACCGAGCAACGTTAGCGCCAGCGTCAGATCGTTTCCGAACGCGTTGATGGCTGCCCTGCTCTCGGCTTGATCGAGGCCGGCGGCGAGGCGATAGGAGAACGTCCCGCCCGAACGTCTGACCGAGATTGACCGCTCGATTACGATGAGTTGCTGGGCTTGCGGGCCGGGCACGCTGTGGACGTGAACTTCCCCTGAGGGGAGTTCGTCGTTGGGCAGCGAAATTTCTTCGTCCCAGAGTGAACGCGACCTTGCGACGACAGCGCCCTGACGGGAAATCTGACGGGAAATCTGCCAATAGGCGCCGCTGAAGGGCTGCGCATAGCGCTGGTCGCTGGGCGATTTCTGGAGGCTGGCGTTTCCGTCCGCGGCAATCGAGAGCCCGGCCATCAGTTCGCGAACGTCGGTTTCGAGTTCCGCAACGGTACGCCGCTCGACATGCCGCTGAAACAGGTGCTGCAGCCCGAGCCCGGCGACCGCAAGCGCAGCTGCGATCGTGACCGCCGCGGCCGCGATCAATCTCAGCCGGATTGATCGACTAGCTGCCGACATCGCTTGCCGCGCTTACTTCGTCGGGAATGATGTAGCCGTAGCCGCGTCGCGTCTTGATCAGTTCGACGCCAAGCTTCTTGCGGACGCGCGCAATCAGCACCTCGATCGCATTGCTGTCGCGTTCGATGTCCTCGCCGTAGACGTGTTCGGTAAGCTCGAGCTGGGAGACGACACGTCCGGTGTGATGCATGAGATAGGCCAGGATGCGGAACTCGAGGACGGACAGGTCGACAGCGGAATCATCCACACTTACCGTCATCTGGCGTGTGTCGAGACTGACCGGCCCGATTGCGATCAACGGACTGCCGCTGCCGGCCGAACGCCTCAGCAGGGCCCGCAAACGGGCCTTCAATTCTTCCATCTGGAAAGGTTTCGGCAGGTAGTCGTCTGCGCCTGCGTCGATCCCTTCGACGCGTTCCATCCAAGTGCCCCGTGCCGTCAGAATCAGGACCGGCATGTTCCGGCCCGCCGCCCGCCAGCGCTTCAGCACCTGAATGCCGTCCATCTGAGGCAGGCCGAGGTCCAGGATTACGGCGTCGAAATTTTCCGTATCGCCGCGAAACCAGGCATCCTCCCCGTCACTGGAGCGCTCGACGAGATAGCCGGAACTCTCCAGCGCCCGCGCAACGCGCTTGGCAATGCCGTCTTCGTCCTCGACCAGCAGAATGCGCATATCATTGCCCCTCGACCTTCACGACGATCCCGGTCTTGGCATCGACGTATACATCCAGATAACGGCCGTTGGCCTGCAGCACCTTGATTTCATAGACCGCGGTATGCTCTTCGTGCTCGAATTCGACGCCGACGACTTCGCCGGGAAAGGCCGCGCGCACTTCGCCCAGGACTTCGCTTAAGGGCAGGATGTCGCCGGATCGGCGGGCTTCGTAGGCGTCGTTGTAGTCATCGTCATGCCGGTCTCCCCCCTCCCCGTCTCGCCCGCGCCGCCCTCTTCCACGGTCGGCCAAAGCCGATTGACCCGGCACGATGGCCAGGGCGGCAAGTAGGCCAATGAGTTTCCTTCGGGTGACGCGCATTTTCGCAGTGTGTGACGATGAGGGGGTAATCCGCAAGTCTACCCGCTCGAAGCTGTCATATCGATTACGAACGCCTGTCGATTGCCTGACACGCCAGCTCAGCACTCTGTCAGCGGCCGCTTGCTAGCCTCCATTCGAACCGGGAAGAGCCCGGCTCGACATCTTAAGGAGGCAACCATGAAATTAACGGCACTTGGCATCATCGCCTTTGTCGCGATGACCGCTGCGGTCGCGGCGGTCGCAAGTCCTGGCGAGCGCAGTCATCAGCACACGTCTCGTGGCCACCACTGGAACGGGGACGACGGCCGCCAACGCAGGCCTGCCGATGACCACCGTCGTGGCCGCCATCATCTGGATACCCGCAGCGACCGCGAAAGCTACGAGCACCGCAATCCTCGCCGCGGTTCTCGCGACGACCGGTAGTCGCACAATTCAACTGATCGGAATTCTTCAGGAGGTTCGGAAAAGAACCGGACCGCAACACCGAACATCAAGGGAAAATACCATGAAAAAGGCAGTATCGAACACCACCATCCTGGCAGCGGCAATGGTCTCGGCTATGTCACTGGGCGTGCCCATGGCGATCGCCAGCGACGACGACTCCTATTGCTCCAGCGCACCGCAGTCCGAATGGCGCACCAGTGAAGACGTCAAGGCCGCAGCCGAAGCGCAAGGCTACGAGGTGGTCCGCGTCAAAGTCGAAGACAGCTGCTACGAAGTCTACGCCCGCGGCAAGGACGGCCGCCGCACCGAACTCTATTTCGATCCGGTGACGCTGAAGATCGTCAAGGTCAAGGATAAGTCGTGATGTCCGCGCAAGCCAAGCACACGGTCACCGGCGGCGAGGTTACCTCGCCGCCTACCGTTGAGGTCTGGGACGTTTTCGTACGTCTGTTCCACTGGAGCCTCGTCGCAACCTTCGCAATTGCGTTCGTTTCGGCCGATGAATGGGAGAAGCTGCACAACTGGGCAGGCTACGCTGCCTTGGGCCTCGTCAGCACACGCCTCGTTTGGGGTCTGATCGGCACCAGGCACGCTCGCTTCTCTAGCTTCGTCCGCGCGCCGGCTGCAACGCTCGCCTATCTCCGCGACATGATGCGGGGCTCAGAGAAGCGCTATCTCGGCCACAATCCGGCTGGAGCTTTGATGATTCTCGCCCTGCTCGCAGGTATCGCCGGGCTCGGTCTGACCGGCTGGATGATGACGCTCGACGCCTACTGGCAAGACGAGTGGCTTGAAGAGGTGCACGAGGCGCTTGCCAACGGCATGCTTGTGCTCATCGCGCTGCACATCGCCGGCGTTGTGATCGCCAGTATTCGTCACGGCGAAAATCTCATGCGTGCGATGATTACCGGCCACAAGGCAGTTGACCGGTAGTTTTGGGGACGCTCACCACGTTGTCACTGATCCTCGCCGGGCTTCTGCCAAAGCTCCAGGGCTGCGAGCAGTGCAACGGCGAGGCCGCTGACGGTGTGCCAGATCTGGAGTTCGCTGCCGCCGCTGTAGCCCAGTACGAACGGCGATGCGGCGACCCAGAGCCCGCACCCGAGTTGTCCGGCTTCCGCCCAGCGTCGAAACGAAACGAGATCGAGTTCCGCCAGAAGCAGTACGGCAATTCCGCAGAGTGCCGCATTGACGACGGCAGCTTGGTTGGAGGTCTCCTCGACGATCCATGGCGCCAGCATGATCACCACACCAAGGGCGATGCTCAGCCAGTCTTCCCATGATCGATGCGACCGAAGGAAATTCCAGTTCGACATCTCTACCTCCCGTGATTGTTGGGGTCATCCTGAAACTGGATCCCTTGGGCATCGAGCCGCCATGTTGCCGGCCGGCGATCTCAAGGCCAAGCTTGGCTTGGTGCCTTCAGCTCAAGCATCTTCGCCGTCGTCGACATAGCGCACCACCATGTCGCGCAGACTGGAGTAACCGATCACGTCGCCGCTTCTCGTCACCAATGCCCTGCGCACGCCGAGGCGGACCAGCAGCCGGATCGCGTACTTGATGTTCATCTTGTAGCTCACCGTCAGCGCCGGCTTGGTCATGATCTCGTAGACGCTGGTACGGTCCACCGAACGTCCCTTGCTGATGACGTTCAATGCGATGTCATGCACTGTTACGATTCCATACTCATCGCCGTTATGACGCCGCTCGATGACAAGCGAACTCGTCTTGCTGTCGCGCATAAGGTCAATCGCATCTCGCACGCTTCTGAGCCCGTTGATGGTCACCAGCTCGGGCCGCATCACGTCGATCACCTTGATGAATTGCTCGTCCATCACAGATCTCCCTCGTCGATTTCCTCTACGATTTTCTTCATCTGCGAGCCAAGCCCGATGGCGTCCTCGATGTCGATCTGGAATGCGACGCCTGTTCCGGGCTTGACCTCGAACTCGCAGGCCTCCCCGATCGCTTCGAGGATGTGCCGGCTCATGTGCTCTTCGACCAGTAGTAGTACCACATCGCGTTGTCCTGAAACGCTCAACCCCAGAAAGGTCTTCTGCGGATTGAGCCCCTCCCCGCGCGCATTGGTGATGACGGTGCAGCCGGTTGCGCCCTTGGCGCGCGCGGTTTCCAGCGCAAGATCGGTCTTGTCGTCGTCGACCATGGCGATGATGAGTTTGAACCTCATGGCGTCAGCCCTTCTGCTGTTGATTCGGCTTGCAACGGGTCTTGGCCCCCACCGTATTTCTGCTTGCTTCGTTGCTTGCGTTGCGAAACGTAGGCCCCGATCTGCGCATAGCCCATCACCGTGATCATCGGAAACAGGCTTGCCAGCGCAATGAGCCCGAACCCGTCGAGCAGCGGGCTGCGCCCCGGCACGGTCGAGGCAAGTCCAAGTCCCAACGCTGCAACGAGCGGAACCGTCACAGTCGATGTCGTCACCCCGCCCGAATCGTAGGCGAGCGGAACGATCATGCGCGGCGTATAGAGCGTCTGGATCACGACGACGATGTATCCGGCGATCATGTAGAGATAAAGCGGCGTCCCGGTAACGATGCGGAACGTGCCGACCGCCAAGCTCAACGCGACCCCGAACGCAACCGCAAGCCGCAGCCCCCACGCCCCGACTGCGCCGCCGGAGACCTGCTGCGCCTTGAGCGACACCGCAATCAGCGAAGGTTCCGCGATGGTCGTGGCGAACCCGATGGCGAATGCAAACAGATACGTCCAGTAGTAGTCGCTCCAGACAAGACTGCTGAGCGCCTTGCCGCCGCTGATGAAGGCCGGGTCGGTCAACTGCTTGGCCATGGTCTTGCCGAGCGGAAACAGCGCCTTCTCCAGACCGAACAGGAACAGCGTCAGTCCGATCACCACATAGGCCGAACCGACCAGGACCTTGCGCAACTGAGGCACCTTCTGGCGCAGCACGCCGACCTGGAATCCGACAAGGATCGCCGCGATCGGCGCCACGTCGAACAGCGTCTGCGCCAAAAGGTCGAAAAGCTGGAGAAGGGTTGCCTGCATCATGCCCCCACCACGATGCCGAACATCAGCACGAACAGGATCGGTAACAGGCTCGCGAATGCGATCAGCCCGAACCCGTCGATCATCGGGTTGCGCCCTTTGATGACGCTGGCAAGGCCGACCCCGAGCGCGGTGACGAGCGGCACCGTAATCGTCGAAGTCGTCACCCCGCCCGAGTCGTAGGCAATTCCGATGATGCCCTCCGGCGCCACCGCCGTCACCGCCACCACGCCCAGATAGCCGGCGATGATGAAATAATGTATCGGCCATCCCTTGAGGATGCGGAACACGCCGATGACCAGCGACACGCCGACCGAAACGGCTACCGTGTAGCGCAGCGCCGTCGCGTAGCTGTCCCGCGTCGCCGCGTCCGTGCCGATCGCGCCATCGGCGGCCATGACGCTTGCCGCCTCGTCGGCCACCGCGATGAGCGCCGGCTCCGCGACTGTCGTCCCGAACCCTAGGCCGAAGGCAAACGCCATCAGCCAGAACAGCGATCCCTTCCGCGCGAATGCGCCTGCAAGAGATTCCCCCAGCGGAAACAGCGCCATCTCAAGCCCGCGAATGAACACCGCCAGCCCCAGCATCACGAATACGAGGCCGAGCGCGATCCCGCCGAGATCGTCGACCGGCTGCTGCAAAACGGCGATCTGGAAGAACGCCACGATAACGACGATCGGTGCGAGGTCGCGCAATGTCCCCAGCACCAGCCGTCCCATGGCAACGATTTCGGCAGGCATGCCTCTCCCCGACAGGCGACACGTGATTATCGCGTCCGCCACAGTCGCAGATTATAGCCGGGTTTCATTGCGGAAAGTCAAAGGTGGCGGTCGCTAAGCCGCGTCCTCAAGGTCGAAGGCGACATCAACGGCGACGGCCGCGCCGATTTCACCATCGACGTCGCCGGCGTATCGTCCATGGTGACGGGTGACTTTTTGCTTTAGACGAGGCCTGTCAAACAGCCGGAAGCGCAACCGCCTCAATCTTCCGAGCGGCCCGCCTTCAGCAGCGCCTGCTTGCGCAGCTTCGAGCGTACGCCACCGGTATTGCCCTGGATGCGCGACTGCTTCGGGCGCGCGATGCGGCGCTCATTCTTCTTGCGGCGGGTTTCTGCGGCGCGTGCGGTGCGGGCGGCCATCGGTCGTCTCCAGGCTTGATTTGATAAGGGTCGGGATGCTGCTGAACGCTACGCGATTGGCAGCGGCGCATCCGAAGCCGCCTTTGTGGCCCTAACCCAGGGCCGCAGTCAAGGCATAACCGGGCGCGAGGAACACTCCCGACCATGCCGCGCAGGATAACGGGCTGACCGCGACGAACCTGCCCCAGCTCATGTTCATTGCACCAGCAACCAGTGGTACGAACGGGCGGATCATTCCGCCGAATTTGCTCACGAAGACGCCCGCTGCCCCGTATCTTTTTACGAAATAGCGCGCCATCACATACCAGTGCGGGCGCGTTCGAAGTGGCCAGATCGCCCCGATATCGCGCTTGAAATACCGCCCTGCGGCAAAGGTCAGCATGTCGCCGATGGCAGCGCCCGCCGTCGCCGCCAGCCACACCGTCAAAAAATCCCCGCCCGCTGCCGCATGGATACCGCCAATCCCCAGGAACAGCGCCGAAGAGGGAACAAGCAGTGACAAGAACACCATGCTTTCCGCGAAACCGAGCGCGAAGACGATCGGCGCGGCCAGTGATAGGTGCGCTTCGACAAGTTCAAGGGCCTGATTGATAGAACTTTCCACGTGCGGAGCAGGGCGATCGAGGTGGTGACGGAGTGGGCTTGGTATCGGATTGCCAGGCTGCCTGCCGAAGGTGAAGATTGCGTGGCTTCCGCGAAACTATCGTCCGGTTTCTGTCGGATTGGTCAAGGCCAATGAGGCTCTGGTATGCGCCGTCCGGTGCTTAAATCCGCGTGCCGGCAGGCTGCATGTGCTACACATTGTCCGTTGGCCTTTGCGCCGAACGATGGCAATGAGTGTGTCATCGCCTGAATACTTGAGATCAGAACGGTTCCGAGCCGGCTGCCCGAGGCCTCGCGCTCGCCGCTTCTGGCATCCGTAAACCGTTATTGATGAGACCCTGGGAGACAACATGGTATCGCTACGGGACAGCACGCAGTCAACTGACCGTCCGCGCCGGTTCGGGGTTAAGAACAAGAAGCTCACTCAGGCAGTCCACCGCCACAAGGCCACCTCGAAGGAAGGCGTGCAGGAGCGCCTCTTTACGCTGGCGTTTTCCGGTCTTGTCTATCCCCAGATCTGGGAAGATCCCGTCGTCGACATCGACGCCCTGCAATTGAAGGACGGCGAACGGATCATCGCCATTGCCTCCGGCGGCTGCAATGTCATGAGCTACCTGACGGCCGCTGACGTCAACGTCACCGCGATCGACCTTAATCCGGCGCACATCGCGCTCAATAAGCTGAAGCGCGCGGCGGCCAAGCACCTTCCCAATTACGCCGCCTTCCATCGCTTCTTCGCCGAGGCCGACGCCAGCGAGAACGTCCGCGCCTATTATACCTACCTGCAGAAGTACCTCGACGAGGATACCCGCAAGTACTGGGAATCGCGCGACCGCATGGGCCGCCGCCGCGTCGGCTACTTCGGCAAGAACTTCTACAAGCACGGCCTGCTGGGTTCGTTCATTGCCGCCAGCCATGCACTGGCGCGCATGCATGGAGCCAACCCCCGCAAGCTGCTGAAGGCCAAATCGCTTGAAGAGCAGCGCGCGATCTTCGACCGCGAACTGGCGCCTCTGTTCAACAAGCGTCATATCCGCTGGATCATGAGCAAGCCATCCTCGCTGTTCGGCCTCGGCATTCCGCCCTCGCAGTTCGAAGAACTGAAAGGCGACAAGAGCCACATGGCCGAAGTGCTTTACGAGCGCCTTGAGCGTCTCGCCTGCGATTTCGATCTGCGCGACAACTATTTCGCCTGGCAGGCATTCGGCCGCCGCTATGCGACTGGCGCCAACGGTCCGCTGCCGCCCTACCTGCAGCGCGAGAATTATGAAACCGTCAAGGCCCGCGCCGACAACGTCGAGGTGGTCCACGAAAGCTTCACCGAGCATTTGCGCGAAAGCCCGGATCAGTCCTACGACGCCTACGTTCTGCTCGACGCGCAGGATTGGATGACCGACGAACAGTTGACCGACAACTGGACCCAGATCGCGCGCACCTGCCGTCCCGGTGGCCGCGTCATCTTCCGGACCGCCGGCGAGCCCTCGATCCTGCCGGGCCGTATTCCCGATGAGATCCTGGGCCGCTTCGATTACGACGAGGAGATCTGCAAGGAATTCACCCGGCGCGACCGTTCGTCGATCTATGGCGGCTTCCACCGCTACACCATGCGCCGCTGAAATCGGGCGAAGGAGTGGGGAAGATGGCAACGCAGCAGGGCGCCGGGGAACACGGCCGTCACATGGACGGCATCTACCGGTATCAGCGCTACATCTACGATATCACGCGCAAGTATTTCCTGCTTGGCCGCGACACGCTGCTCGACCGGATGAAGCCGCCCGACGGCGGCACCGTTCTCGAAGTCGGTTGTGGCACCGGCCGCAACCTGATCCAGGCCGCCCGCCGCTATCCGGGAGCGAAGTTCTACGGCTTCGACATCTCCACCATGATGCTGGAAACCGCCCGCGCCAACATCGAGCGGGCCGGGCTCTCAGACAAGATTACGGTGGCCGAGGGCGACGCGACGGACTTCGAAAGTAAAGAGCTGTTCGGCGTCGACGGCTTCGACCGCGTCTTCATCTCCTATTCGCTCTCCATGATCCCGCCCTGGCGTGAAGCTATTGCGCAAGGGCTACAAGCCGTCAAACCCGGCGGCTCGTTGCACATCGTCGATTTCGGCCAGCAGGAAAAGTTGCCAGGCCTGTTCAAGAAGGGCCTTGTCGCCTGGCTCGGCAAGTTCTCGGTCGAACCGCGCCCCGATCTCGAGGAAGAACTTCAAGCCCTTGCCCGGAAGACCGGCTGCACCTTGAAGTTCGAGCGCATCCTGCGCGACTACGCCCACCATGCGGTGGTGACGAAGCGGGCTTGATGCACGCACCATCCGTCATCCATTTGTTCGACACCGTGTTGTCGGATTCGTGTCCGTCGGTTTGGTCTGCGAAACCATCCGCACCCGCCTTTGTCATCCCCGCGGAGGCGGGGATCTGGTCACGCCACAGTCAAACCTCACGCGAACGTCCGAACCAAGACCCGATTGGCATCCTAAAACGCGCCGCCGAACTGATTGCCGAGATCACCAGAAAGCCGAATGCCGCTTGTTCCTACCCAAACCACTCCAGGATCCACTTCAGGCCCAGTCCGCCCGGTGCCAGCAGCACACCGGCCCACAGGAACGCGGAGGCGAAATTGGCGATCTGGAACATGCGCATCGGCATTTCGACGATGCCCGCGACGAGCGGCACCGCTGCCCTGAGCGGTCCGAAGAAGCGCCCGATGACGATCGCCCAAACCCCGTAGCGTTCGAAGAAATCGTGTCCCTTCGGAATGAGGTCGGGGTGCCGTGACAGCGGCCACATGTTGGCGATCTCGACGTGGTAGTGCTTGCCGAGCCAATAGGAGACCCAGTCGCCGAACGCCGCTCCAAGACTTGCCGCAATCCATACGGTGACAAACTCGCTCGCCGTTCCGCTGGCCCCGATCAGCGTGCCGATGCCGACCAGCATCGCCCAGAACGGCAACAGCAGCGACACGAAGGCGAGGCTCTCCCCGAAAGCCAGCGTGAAGATGACCGGGAACGCCCACCCCCTGTTCTCCTCGACGAACTGGATGACCGGCTGCGCGTAGCTTGCAAGATCCATTTGTTTATTGCGCTCCGGCTTCGTTTGCGAATTCCTTCGCGCCTGCAAATTCCATCCATCCCAGCAGCAGTGCAACGCTCAATGCGGCGACAAAGAAGGCCGCGACCGGCATCGATAGGGCAAGCACCGCAAGTCCGGTCAGCACTGCATTGCACAGGGCCACCCGCCTGACGACGACGGCATGAGAACCCACCCCGCGCGCCGAGCGTTGGTAGAAGTGGCTGCGGTGCGGCTCCCAGATCTTTTCACCCCGAAAAAGCCGTTTGAGAATCGTGATCGTGGCGTCCGCGACGAAGTAGAGCGGCAGGATCAACGCCGCCGCTAACGACAGCTTCACCGCAAGCCAGATCATCAACGTCCCGCAAAGAAATCCGAGCGGCACCGAGCCCACATCCCCCATGAAGACCCGCGCCGGATGCCAGTTCCACAACAGGAACCCACCGGCTGCGCCAGCCAGCGCCAGCGCCAGACCCGTCAGTGGCGACATCATACCCGCGGCCGCCATGACGATCGCGAAGCCGCCCGCGATTGCAACCGTCTCGATGCCCGCGATGCCGTCGATACCGTCCATGAAGTTGAACAGGTTGATGAACCAGACGAGCGCGAAAACGGCAACCGCCCGGTCGATCCAGAACGGCAGGTAGCCCTGAAAGATCATCTGCGCGTAATGCACGCTGGCGACCGCCGCGATCGCAGCGCCGATATGCGCGCCGAACCGGATCCACTGCGGCACCGGTTTCAAGTCGTCGACGAACGACACCACGGCAACGATCGCCGCCGCCGGCAGCAGGTAGCGATGTACGCTTTCGAGAGGCCACAGGCTCACGAACACCGCAAACGCCGCAGCAAGCAACGCCAGTCCTCCGCCTGTCACCGTGGCGCCCTTGTGCATAGAGCGGTGGTCGGCTTCCGCGACGACACCCTGCTGGTCGGCCAGCCGGATGAATACGTGCGTCGTCACGACGCTTGCCACGAACGACAATAGGACGGTGAGGACGGCAGTCACCGGCGCGTCTCCTTCTTCGTTGTCTTCTCAGGATGGTAACAAACGGACGATCAACCAAAATCAGCGCGACACTAGTGTTCTGGATCAAACATTTGATTCCCGGGCGGAGGTCGTCAAATGTTTGTGAATCCAGAACACAATCAAAAGGTTGCCTAGTGTTCCGGGCTGACATTCAGGTTCCCGGCAGGGAACCATATGTCAGAGTCGG
>JAHJSN010000123.1 GCA_018830445.1 Alphaproteobacteria bacterium
AGTTGGTGCGGCACGTTCCGTGTCAATTAAGGCGCGATAAACGCCCCACTAAACCATTGACTCTGCTAGTGGCCTTTATGTCTCGCCTAAATCGTCAGGGGTTGCGGCCAGTACAGCGATTTAGGCGAGACAGGCCACTAGATGAACTGCTGAAATCCGTGGACAGGGCACGCGTCCAGCTGATCGACGTCGAAAACAGCACCGATGAAGTGTTCGACGGGATCGAGCACCAGTTCAAGGCGGTCAAGAAACGGCTCGACAAGCAGACCATCGAGAAGGCGGAGTGCACTGTCGTGACTGCCGATGGCGAAGCTGCTTGAGGATCGCTGTTAGACGCGTGCGTTGGGGTGTGAGGTTTCTTGCCAACCGTTTCGTCGAACGCTCGGACATCGATGGCCGGCGCGGCTAACGGTTTTCCTTGCAGGAGGGCGGTTTCCTGCATTTGCAGCAACCGCTCGCCGACGACGCAGCGCCGACTTTACATCCGAAATACGGCAAGCCCGTATGCCGGGGCTAAACGACCAGGCTTGCTCGCCTTGCCGTCGCGATTGTGATATCGATCGACCGCAGTCAGGGTCGGTCCGGGCGTCGGGGATTTCAAACGTTGCATTCGCTCATGTGTTGGATCTCAATTCTTCCGCGTTCATTGCATGGCGGTTTCCGCCGGTCGGTGTTCACCGTCTTGCTCGTCGCTATCTCTGTCGCCGCCTCGCCGGCCGGCGCGCAGAGCCTCCGATTCAACGAGCCGATCAAGTTGGGACTGATTGCTGCCGGCACGCTCGACACGCCGTTGGAGCAGGCGAAGAAACCCGCTCTCAAACAGGCTCTGCAAGCCTACCGCGATCTCTTTTCTGGTGGCATGGCGGCTGCGAACGAACGGGCCGAAATCGAAGCGCTGCCGGAAAAGCTCACCGAGGCGTTGGGGTTGAAAGCCATCCGCGACGGGCAGGGCCTCGAGGTGCTCCTGCCGACCAGGTTCATTTCCGAGGCGTGGGCTAAATACGATGGACTCGAAACGCTGTGGCATTCGAGCGAGAAAGAGGAAGTCTGGTTCCTGACGTTCCGTCACGGGCTGACCAACAACCCGCCAAGCGAGCTTCTGCAGAACATTCTGGCGGCCTCGACCACGCCGAAGGACATCGAGCTGCAGCAGACCAATCTGCATTTCCTCATAAGCATGCGCGACTACGTGCCCGAAACCGGGGTGCAAAGCCATCAGTTCAAACAGGCCTTCGCCGTGACCGACGGCCGGCTGGGGCTGTTCATCACCTTCAGGGACAACATTCCCGAGGGCTACCGTTTCCCCGTCCACCTCGCGCCCTGGACGGTTTACTGGTCGCCGAGCTCGCAAATCTATGATGCCAAAACACCCCAAGAGCGGTCGGCGGCATTGCAAGCCTGGGCGAGCAAGAAACACCTCAGCGCGCTACAGCGGGAGGAGATCGCAGCGCTCAACGATCACCCTGGCTCCATCTCTCCGGTCGCGGTGGCGAACATGATCAGGCTGTGGGAGTGGCGGAAAACCATGCAAATCGCACGGCAATGGATTGCCGGTGCCTTGTAAAGGGCGTCAATTCCAACGTGCGCGTGTTGTTTGCAACCAACCGTGCCGGGAATGCGCAGCCCGGCAGCGACAATCTCGATCCGGGGGCGTGGTATAAGAACGCTCCGGCCGACGACGGCAAGCAGACAATCGGTTGCGCTACGGTGTCGGTGCCGCGGCTGCCGGAAGCGACCGCGGCGCTCCAATCGGTCTACCGGGATACGTGGCTCGAAGGCCGCCAGCGCATCGCTGATGATGACGGAAAGCTGTTCAGGGTCGCACGGGCAACGCGGCTTGGGGACTTCGACCCGGAATCGGGCGCCAACCATCTCAAGTTCACCGACACCGAGAACTGGCTATTCGACCGCGAAGACGTCGCGCTGGTCTTCATCCACGGCTACAATACGTCGTTCGAGAACGCACTTTTGAGGACAGCGCAGATCGCCGTCGCGGCCGATTATCCTGGACGGGTCTATCTGTTCAGCTGGCCTTCGGCAGAGAGCACAATGGGCTACCTGTCGGACATGGACATGGCGGAACGATCGGAAGTCCATTTCTCAGAATTCATGCGAGCGATTTTCCGCGATCCGGAGATCCGTCAGGTGGACATCGTCGCCCATTCGATGGGCGCGCAACTGCTGACGCGCGCGCTTGCAGACCTCAAGGACCTGTTCTACAGCCGCGCCGACGTGAAGATCCGACAAGTGATCCTGGCCGCCCCGGACGTAGCGGTCGAGGTGTTCGCCAACAAGATCCGCGAGATCAAGTCGCTGGTCGGCGGGGTCATCGTCTATGGGTCGCGCGAGGACGTGCCGTTGTGGTGGTCGCGGTGGCTGAGGAACGGGCCGACGCGGCTTGGCCGATACGTCCCGGGAATGCGCGGACCGGCGATGGTTCCCGTAGCAGACGGAGACAAACCGGCAGGCGCCGCGGTCGACTCGGGGGCAGCCATCGAAAGCGTTCTTTCGAAGGATATCGAAGTCGTCGACGCCACCCGGGGCGGTAACACCTGCAACTTCTGGGGCTACAGCCCGTTCGACATCTCCAACAGCCACACCTATTTCACGCGCGAACCGGTCGCTTCGAACCTGCGGCGGGCGCTGTCGCGCGCGGTGCGCGGGAAGACTTCGGACCGCACCGAAGATGACGAAGTCATCCCAGTACGCGAACGGGAAGCCACCTGCTGGTGGAAGGTCTGGTAGTGGCGGCCGACGAACGGCGGGGCTTCGGTCCGACGCCAGAACGCCGAAGCCACCGCCTTGTTCCAGCTTACCCGCGATCGAGGCCCTTGGCTTCGAGTTCGCCCAGGTATTTGGCCCAGAGCGCATCCTTTTCGGTGCCGAGTTTTTGCAGGTATTCCCATGAAAAGAGACCGGTGCCGTGGCCGTCATCGAACTCGATCTTGACCGCGTAATTGCCGACGGGCTTCAGTTCCTTGATCTTGACGTTCTTCTTCTTGGCGACCGTCTGCCGCTCGGATGGCGAGTGGCCCTGCACTTCCGCCGAAGGGCTCATGACACGCAGCATCTCGGCGGAAAGCGAATGCTTCGCGCCATCGGCGAATTCGACTTCAAGCGTTGCGCCGTCTTCGGCCAGGGAAAGTTCGGGCGGCGCGACGGCGGTACCCTCGGCCTCCTTGACGCGCGCCCAGACCTTGGCTGCGATATCGCGGTAGATCTCGGCGTGGGTGCTGTCGGGCGCGGTGGCGGTGACCGGCTGGCCGGTGTCGGATGTCTCGCGGATGTGCATGTGCAGCGGCACGCCGCCAAGGAATGGTACGGAAAGTTTCTGAGCTTCGATGCGGGCGCCGCCATGGCCGAAGATGTGGCTTTCCTCGCCGCACTTGGGACAGACGAACGTACTCATGTTCTCGACGATGCCAAGCACCGGAACGTTGACCTGCTGGAACATGGCGAGGCCCTTTCGCGCGTCGATCAGGGCGAGGTCCTGCGGGGTCGAGACGATGACGGCGCCGGACAGCGGAACCTGCTGGGCCATGGTCAGCTGGACGTCGCCGGTGCCGGGCGGCATGTCGATCAGGATGGCGTCGAGTTCGCCCCAGTTGACCTGGAACAGCATCTGGTGGAGCGCCTGCACGACCATCGGTCCGCGCCAGACGATCGGGGTTCCCTCGTCGACGAGGAAGCCCATCGACATCACCTTGAGGCCGTAGCCCATCAGCGGTTCGACGATCTTGTTGTCAGGCGAGTTCGGGCGGCCGGTGATGCCGAGCAGGCGCGGCTGGGAGGGGCCGAAGATGTCGGCGTCGAGGATGCCGACCTTGAGACCGAGAGCCTGCAAGCCGAGCGCGATGTTGACGGTCGTCGTCGACTTGCCGACGCCGCCCTTGCCGGATGCAACCGCGATGAGGTGCTTGACGCCCTCCACCGAGTCCTTCTTGGCGCCGCCCTTGGCGCCAAGGCTCGGTCCGCCCAGGGTAGGACCGCCGGGGGGAGGCCCGCCGGGCTGGCCACCCTTACGCTGGCGGGCTTCGGCAACGCGGGGGTGCTCGTGAACGTTGGCGCCCGTCGGCATCTGGCGGGCGGTTCCGGGAGCCGCCTCGGCGGTGAGCACGGCGGTGGCGCCGGCGACGCCTTCGATTTCCGCTACGACCTTCTCGGCGGCCTGGCGCAGCGGTTCCAATTCCTCGGCCTTCGACGGCGGCACGGTGATGGAGAAATAGACCCGGCCGTCCTTTTGCAGGATTTCGGAAACCAGGCCGAGTTCGACGATATTGCCTTCGAGATCGGGGCCCTTGACGCGGCGCAGGGCGGACAGGATCTGGTCCTTCGAAACGGACATGTCTTCTCTTCTCCTCAGGGGGCGTTCAATCGCATAGAGTTGCAGCGGCAGGCTAAAGGCCACCTTCAGCCTGCTCGTTCGATGAAGCGGGATTTCGTCTGTTCATTATTCCGGCCGCGGCGCGCGGGCAAGCCGTGCGCGGCCGGACGTTATTCCTGACCCTTGTGATAGGGTATTCCCTGCCCGATGCCAAGGGGTGTCGAATGCGGGCGAGGAGCGTGATATGCACGCACTCCTGATTGCTGCCCAGCGAGGCGAAAATGACGAACCAGCTCAACGAATTCCAGGTCAGACCGACGCCAGACGACCCGAAGCTGTCGCGGACGGTCAGCGGCATCGATCACGAGGGCCGCGAGGTCGATACCGAGGTCGTCACCGAGCAGGCGCTGACGTTGTTCCTCAACGGGCGCGAGATCGTCACGATGATGACGATCGGCGACCACCCGGACCTGCTGGCGGTGGGGTTCCTGTTGAACCAGGGTATGCTGAAAGCCGACGACGAGATCACCAAAATCGATTACGCGGAGGACATCGCGACCATCGTGGTGCGGACGGCGCGCGAGACGAACTACGAAGAAAAGCTCAAAAAGAAGGTGCAGACGTCGGGGTGTGCGCAGGGCACGGTGTTCGGCGACCTGATCGAGGAACTCGAAGGGATCAAGCTCAGCACAGAGGCGCGGCTGAAGACGTCGTGGCTCTATCAGCTGACGAAGAAGATCAACACGGAGCCGAGCCTCTATCTCAAGGCCGGTGCGATCCACGGCTGCGTGTTGTGCCAGGAGGACCGGCCGCTCATTTACATGGAGGATGTCGGGCGGCACAACGCCATCGACAAGATCGCCGGCTACATGTTCATGAACGGCATCGCGCCCGACGACAAGATCTTCTACACGACCGGGCGGCTCACTTCGGAAATGGTGATCAAGTGCGTGAAGATGCGCATCCCGATCCTCGTCTCACGCTCGGGCTTCACGGCGTGGGGCGTCGACCTGGCGCGGCAGGCCGGGCTGACGCTGATCGGCCGGGCGCGCGGCAAGCGGTTCGTGTGCCTGTCGGGCGTGGAGCGCGTCGAGTTCGACGCGGACATGAACGAACACGAGGACGAAGACCGCAAGCACGGCCGGAAGGGCAGTGCGGGCGATGGAGATTGAGGGGGAGGCGGCGCGCGTTGACTGTCGGTCCGCAGTGGGCTGGCAGGCGACGAGCGGACGGGAATGTGGGCGAGCCTGGGCGGAAGAAATGCCGGTGCAGCATTGGTCGTCGACCGTCGAGTGCCCTCCGGATGGAGTCGACATCACTGGACCGTCGTCATCCGGGTTGGGCTTATCGCATCCGGACGGCAGCTTAACATTCAGCTGCGGAAACCAAGCGGAACCGCAAGTCCTTGATCCCGGAGCTGAGGCGGCGTAGGCTGAGATTCACAATTCGAATCGGGTTCAAAATGATCAGCCTAAGGACGCATCAGGGCAGGTTGAGTGCTTCAAGCCGGGCGCTCAATATTCTTGTGTGTGCTGTCCTTTTCACTGCCGGGCTGCTCGATTTGCAATGTCATACGCTGCACGCCGCTCAAGAACACGAATTGCACAACCCAACGGCAGCGGCACTTGTCATGGAAACTTCCGGCACCACAGGCGATTCAGGTGCCGCAACCTATGTTCAACAAGCATCGGAAATCAAAGGCAACTTGCAAGCCGATGGCCACGGTGGCCCCGATCCAATCGATGGGAACGGTCAGGACAGCTGCGGCGCGCATCTTTGCCTCACGGCCATCGTGATTGGAGCGGCGAATTTGGCGGCGTTCCCGCGACACATGCCGTGCGGGCCGGCGCACGATGCAATTAAAACGTCGCGTGACAACAACGGTCTCTACAGGCCACCCATAATCCTCCTCTGAAAACCCTTCGCCGGAAGCAAAACTCCGGCACATGCCGTTTCTGAAAGAGGACTCTCTCAATGTTGAATTTGCCGCGCGCTCCTTACAGGAGCGTCGCCATCGTCGCTGCGGCGGTGCTGGCCATAATTGCCGTCACGCGCCAGTCAATTGCCGGACCTGGTCACGACCACGGCCAAAGCAGTCCAGTGGTTGCCGGGCCGGCGAGCCCGCGTCTCATTGCTATTTCGGAAACCTATGAACTGGTCGGCATCCTGCAGAACGGCAAGCTTGTCATATACCTCGATCGCATGGCGGACACTTCGCCGGTAAAGCACGCAAGAATCGAACTTGTGATCGGGGGCCAAACGCTGTTCCCGGAAGTCCGGCCCGAAGGAACGTTTGAACTGTCATCGCCATTCTTCGAGCAGGAAGGTATTCACGAGATCATCATTACGATTGCGGAGGGAAGCAACAGCGATCTTCTCATCGGCAAGCTCGACATCCCCAAGGACGATCACGACCACTTCGACCACGACCATGCCGACCACCACCCGGAAATGGGCGGCGAAATCGGATCGCGAGTGCCGAGTCCGATCGCCAAAGGATTCGAGCTGATCGGCGTTTCGAATTCAGCGATCGAGCGCAAACTGCAAAACGCGCCGCTGGTTGCCGGGTTCGCGCTGGCCTTCGGTGTGCTCGCAGGGGCGCTTGTGCGCGGCCGCGCCGGTCTCACGATCGGCCTCATCGGGCTCGTCGCGATGCTTGGAGCGGGCGCGGCCTGGGCCGGACCGGGCCACGATCACGGCGAGGGCGGGAATACCGCATCGAATGGAGAGTCACCCAGACGGCTTCCCGACGGTGAACTTTTCCTGCCGAAGTCCACGCAACGGCTTCTTGCCATCCGCACGCGGGTGCTTCGACCCGAAACCGCACGCAGCGCCGATCGGCTGATCGGCCGGGTCATCGCGGATCCCAACCGCTCCGGCCTTGTTCAGAGCACGATAGGCGGCCGCGTCAGACCCGGTGAAACCGGTTTGCCGGTGCTGGGCCGGGCCGTGCAGGCCGGTGAGATCCTGGCCTATGTCGAGCCTGCCTTTTCACCCATCGATGCCAGCGATGTGCGCCAGACCGCCGGTGATCTTGAACAGCGCATCGCAGTGCTCGACGCACGTATCGCCAGGCAGCGCCAGCTCGTCGCCAAACAGATCGCGAGCCGCGCCAACCTCCAGGATCTGGAGATCGAACGGGAAGGACTCGTCGCGCGCCGCGAGCAGCTCAAAAAATCCCGCATCGAACCCGAAATACTCCTCGCTCCCGTCGACGGTGTCATCGCTTCGGTCAGTATCGCTGCCGGCCAGGTGGTCAGCGCCGGCGAGACGTTGATCAATATCGTCGATCCGCAGAGCCTGTGGGTGGAGGCGATCTCGTTTGATCCTCGTGTCGACCCATCGGCAAGCGAAGCCAGAGCACGCACGTCGGAGGGGGAGTTTTTCGACCTGACCTTCGTCGGCCGCAGCCGGACGCTACAGCAGCAGGCAAGCGTCCTGCAGTTCAAGGTCGATCAGCCGGCAGAAGCTCTGAACATTGGCAGCCCGGTCAAGGTCCTGATCGAGAAGGGCGACGCGATCACAGGACTTGTCGTACCCAAAAGCGCCATCGCGCAGGCTCCCAACGGCCAGATGGTCGCCTTCAAACGCCTTGAACCCGAGCGTTACCTGCCTGCGGCTGTTCGCGTTCACGATCTCGACGGAGAGCGGGTGCATATCACGTCGGGCCTCAAGGCCGGCGACCAGATCATTATCGAGGGCGCGCCCCTCGTGAACCAGATCCGCTGAAGGAGGCGCGCCATGTTCAAGGCACTGGTCGCGCTGAGCCTCAATCAGCGCATGTTCGTCATCGTTGCATCGCTCCTCGTTGCAGCCTATGGCGGTTACGTCTTGCCGCGGCTCCCAGTCGACGTCTTTCCCGATCTCAATCGGCCGATCGTCACGCTCTTGACTGAAGCGGAGGGTTACGCGCCGCAGGAAGTCGAGCAACTCGTCACCTATCCGCTCGAGACCGCCCTTAATGGGATGCCGGGCGTAATCCGGTTGCGTTCGGTATCGAGTGTCGGCCTCTCGATCGTCTACATCGAGTTCGATTGGGGGACCGACATTTACCGTAATCGGCAACTCGTTGCCGAGCGACTGGCAACGGTGCTGGCACAACTGCCTCAGGGCGTTCAACCGCAAATGGGCCCGATTTCCTCGATCATGGGGGAAATTATGCTCGTCGCGATCACCGGCAATTCCGTTTCGGCCATGCAGCTGCGAGAACTCGCCGACTTCGTCATTCGCCCGCAACTCCTGACCGTTCAAGGCGTCGCCCAGGTCATTCCCATCGGCGGCGAGGTTCGCCAGTACCGCATCAGCCCCGATCTGATAGCCATGCAGCGTCTCGAAATAACGCCAAAGATGATCGAGGACGCGTTGGCGCAATTCGGCACCAACGCCGGAGGCGGCTTCATCGACCAGCACGCTCGGGAATACCTGATCCGCAACATTGGACGAACAACGCGCCTTGATGATCTGCGCAACCTCGTTGTTGTCATGCGTGGCAAACTGCCGGTTCTGTTGAGGCAGGTGGCAACTGTCGAGTTTGCCGCTCGCGTAAAGCGTGGGGACGCCGGTTATATGGGCGAGGAGGCCGTCATTATCGGTGTGCAAAAGCAACCGCAGGCCGACACTGTCTCAGTCACCCGCAAGATCGAATCCGAACTCGATAAACTCCAGAAGTCGATGCCCGAGGGTGTCGCGGCAAACCGTGTTCAATTCCGCCAGGCAACGTTCATCGAGACCTCGATCGCCAACGTCAAGCAAGTACTGATCGAGGCTGCGGTCGTGGTCGCCCTGATCCTCATTCTGTTTTTGATGAATTGGCGTGCCACAGCGATTTCGCTCACCGCCATCCCGATGTCGATCTTCATCACAGTACTGGTGTTTCAAGGGTTTGGCCTGTCGATAAACACCATGACGCTCGGCGGCATTGCGATCGCGATTGGCGAACTCGTCGACGACGCCGTCGTCGGAGTGGAGAACGTGCTGCGCAGGTTGCGGCTCAACGCCAGATCGGATCATCCGCTGCCGAAGCTTGCCGTCGTCCTCAACGCCAGTCACGAAGTGCGCTCCAGTATCGTCTATGCAACGGCGATCGTCGTCCTCGTCTTTGTACCTCTGTTCGCCATGACGGGACTCGAAGGCCAACTCTTCAGGCCGCTTGGGCTCGCCTACATCGTCTCCATCCTGGCGAGCCTGGTGACGTCCGTCACATTGACGCCGGTGATGTGCTACTACTTGCTTCGCGTGCCAGGCCACGACGAACGCGATACCGCGCTCGTGCGAGCCTTGAAGTCAGGCAACAAGGCATTGCTCGGCTGGTCTCTTGGCCGCCCGCAAACTGTCGTCACAACAGTCGTGATAGGCGTGATTGCCGCCGGAATCCTGGCGACGCAGTTGCCGCGTTCCTTCCTGCCCCCCTTCAACGAGGGCACGATTCTTGTGTCGGTGGTTTACAATCCCGGCATCTCGCTTGCCGAGGCGGACCGGCTGGGATCGATCACCGAACGCCTTGTTCTGCAAGTTCCCGAGGTGAAAACCGTTGGCCGAAGAACGGGCCGAGCAGAACTCGACGAGCATGCCGAAGGTGTCCATGTCACCGAGGTCGACATCGATCTTGACAAATCCGGCCGCCGACGCGAGGAGATCTATGCCGACATTCGCTCTGCTTTGTCCGTTCTGCCCGCCGCGATCGGTATAGGCCAGCCCATCAGCCACCGGCTCGACCATATGTTGTCCGGCGTTCGGGCGCAGATCGCCCTCAAGGTCTTCGGCGAGGACCTCGACAAACTGAGAACGCTGGCCGGCGAGATGCAGTCGCGCCTTTCTAGCGTGCCAGGTCTCGTCGACCTACAAACGGAAAAGCAGGTGCTGATCCCGCAGCTTCAGGTGGTCCCCGATTATGAGCGTTCGGCTCTTTATGGCGTGAAGCCGCCAGAACTGACCGCCACGCTTGCCGATCTCACCAACGGGCGTACCGTTTCGCAGATCGTCGAGGGCAATCGCCGCTACGATGTCGTGATCCGGCTTGCCGATGAAGATCGCTCGACCACGGGCCTTGGTGAAGCGCTTGTCTCAACGCCGCTGGGCTACGTCCCCTTGAAACGGCTTGCGACCGTCACCGAAGCCGAGGGCCCCAACCAGATCCTGCGCGAAAACCAGCAGCGCCGCATTGTGGTCTCCGCGAACGGTGACGGACAGCGCGACATGGCCGCCATCGTTTCCGATATCCGCAGGATCATCGGAGAGTCCGACTTGCCGGCGGGTTACTCCGTTCGCCTTGAGGGTCAATTTCAGGCTCAGGAAGAGGCGACCCGCACGATTGGACTGCTTTCGGTAATCTCGCTGACTTTGATCTTCCTGGTTCTTTACAGCCGCTACCAGTCGGCGGTGCTCGCTGGCATCGTGCTGACCGCGATCCCGCTCGGGCTGATCGGCAGCGTGGCGGCATTGTGGATCGCGGGTCTACCGTTCTCGGTCGCAAGCCTGATTGGCTTCATAACGCTGGCCGGCATCTCGGCAAGGAACGGCATCCTCAAGATCAGTCACTACATCAACCTCGTACTCTACGAGGGAGAAACGTTCGGACGCGCACTCATCATACGAGGTTCTCTCGAGCGGCTCACCCCGGTTTTGATGACCGCTCTATCGGCCGGCCTTGCGCTCGTACCGCTGATGATCGCGGCCGACGAACCGGGTCGCGAAATCCTGCACCCGCTCGCAGTCACGATTTTCGGCGGACTCGTCTCCGCAACACTGATCGATGCGGTGCTAACCCCAATTCTCTTTCTGGCCTTCGGGCGACGGCCGCTGGAACGCCTTATCACCGTTCGCGATGCCGCACCGGCGTCAGCCTCGGCCCAGATCGAAGCCTTTTGAAACACCAACAAACCCAAGGAGCCAATCTCATGAAGACCATGCATCTCGTCGCAGTCCTCGCAGCCAGTACGTTCGGGCTGTCGGCCCCGCTCGTCTTCGCTGGCGATCGCCACGAACACGGCCACGAAAAACACGAGGGTCACGACCGCGGCAAAGAAGAGACTGCCAATCACGGTGCGCTGCATGGCGGCCAGTATTTCGAGGACGACCAACATCACGGCGTCGAGATGGTGGTGACTGGGAATGCCATCGTCTTTCATGTCACGGAACACCACGATCCGCTCGATCTTACGGGTTCGAACTTCACGGCCGTCCTTCAAACGGAGGCAGGGACGACAATGCTTCCGCTTTCGATCGAACGCAGCACGATCAAGGCCGATCTCGGCTCGCCTCTGCCCAAAGGCGCCAGGATAGTGCTGACTGGAAAAGACGGCAACGGCGACACGATCCAGGCGCGTTTCGTTAAACAGTGACCAACCCGCAGCCAACCGGCTCGCATTGGTCGGCTCTTTCAGGGTGGAGCGGCTCGGAAATTCGTTCCGGAACGGTTAACGCGATGCCCCAATCAGCGGACAGGATCGGCAGCGCACATTGCTTCGCCGATCGGCAGACGCTCGATGGCAGATTGGGGCTGTCGCAGGTTTTGCGGTGCACCGGCGGATCGGATGCGTTTGGCCGCTGTTGGCCCAACGCTACAAGCTGTTCTCGAATCATGGCGCCGTTGCTCGAAAAGCCGACGGTTTTGGCGCGTTCGATCAAGGCTGCCGGTGCAAGCTGCGGGTTCTACTTGGTTGCGGCGTCAGGAGAGATGGCGCCTGAAACCCAACCGTCCTCTTCCCGCCCCGACTTTTACGCCTTGCGGCCCCTCGAAACCCTACTAGATTGCCGGGCATGGAAATCGAGAAAAACGACATAACCGGCGTGCTCTTGGCGGGTGGGCAGTCGCGGCGGATGGGCGGGGGCGACAAGGGGCTTCTCACGATCGCCGGGAAACCCATGCTGGCGCACGTGCTCGACAGGTTCGGTCCGCAGGCCGGCCGCGTCATCCTCAACGCCAACGGCGACCCGGCGCGATTCGCGGCGTTCGGGCTGCCGGTCGTCGCCGACTCGATCGAAGGCAACGCCGGGCCGCTTGCCGGGGTGCTGGCGGGCTTGCGCTGGTCGGCCGAGAACGTGCCGGAAGCCACCCACATCGCCACCGCCTCGACCGATGCGCCGCTGATCCCCGCCGGCCTCGTGGAACGGCTTGCCGCGGCGCTTGAAGGGCGGCAGGAAAGGATTGCGCTGGCAAAGTCCGGCGGGTTCATGCACCCGGTGATCGGGCTGTGGCCGGTGGCGCTTGCCGACGATCTCGAAGCGGCGCTAAAGGATGGCGTGCGCAAGGTGCTGCACTGGACCGACCGGCATGGTACGATTGGCGTCGAATTCCCGTTCGTTGCGGCGGGGGGCAAGGACATCGACCCCTTCTTCAACGCCAACACGCCGGAAGAGTTCGACGAGGTGGCGGCGCTGATCGCCAAAAGCGGTTAAGCATTCCGGCTTCTGGAGCCCAAACGAGGCATGACGACAAAGACACCTTACGGGGCTCCGATCATCGGCATCGCGGGCTGGAAAAAATCCGGCAAGACGACGCTTTCGGTGCGGCTCATAGAAACGTTCGCGGCGCGGGGGCTGAAGGTCGCCTCCCTCAAGCACGCGCACCATGCGTTCCAGATCGACGACAAGGAAACCGACTCGGCGCGGCACCGGCAGGCCGGGGCAGCGCAGGTCGCCGTGGTGTCGGCGGCGCGGTGGGCGATGATCACCGAACTCAACGGCGCGCCGGAGCCCAACTTCGAAGAAGTCATCGCGGCGCTGGAGCCGTGCGATATCGTCGTCGTCGAGGGCTACAAATCGGCGGCCATCCCGAAGATCGAAGCGCGCCGGACGGCCTCCTTCACGCGGAAGCCGCTGTGCGACGACGATCCCATGATTATCGCCATTGCCGCGGACCACGAAGTCGATGGCGGGCAACTGCCGGTGTTCTCGCTCAGCGATGTCGAGGCTATCGCGGATTTCATCGATCACAAGCTTGGGCCGCTCAAAGCCGTTTGCGGTGAAGCGGGCGCGGGAAAGTCGGTCACACGGCAACAGGCCGCAGGGGCGAACGGGGAAAAAGCGTGAATAGCCGCGCGGCAAGGTTTCGGGCGCTCGTTATCGCTGCCGGGCTGGCGTTCGCCGCCTCGGCAAGCCTACCAGCAATCGCCGCTCAGGACCCAAAAGTTCCGCACGGGCTCGATCCCGGCGGGCTGGCCATCGCGCTGATTGGCGATGGCGTTGACTATACCGATCCGGAAATCGCCGCACGGCTTGCCCGCGACGGAGAAGGCGAGCCGATCGCACTCGACCTCGTGGACGGCGACGTGCGGCCCTATGCGCCCTCGAACACCGGACGCGGAACGCAACTGGCCAAGCTGTTGCTGTCCACCTACAACAACAGCCGCCTTGTCGTCGTGCGCGCCGATCCGAACGATCCGGCGTCGCTGGCACGCGCGGCGGTGTTCGTTTCGCGGACGCCATCGCGGATAGCGGCTGTTGTGCACTGGGGCCAGCAGGAAGACGTCTGGCTGCCGTTTTCTCAGGCCGCGGGGCAAAGCGGTCACGTGTTATTCGTGGTGCCCGGCGGAGACGAGGGCGCGCGCAGCACGGCCAGGAATTTCCCCGCACAATTGCGGATCGCGAACGCCATCTCGGCAGCTCCCTTCGATCCTCCAGACGACCAGTATGCGCCGCCGGAATGGAAGGACGAAGTCGATGCGTGGGTCGTTGGAGCGGGAGCGACGATGTTCGGCATAGGTCATGCGAAGGGCCCGCGCGACAGCGTCGAGGCGGCCATGCTCGTCGCCGGGCAGGCGGCCTGCGCGCTGCACGGTGCCGCCGCCGGCGAGCCGCCAACTGCGGCAAGCTTGAAGGAGACGGTTCTCAAGCAGGCGCGGACCATCAATACGAACGGCAAAAGCGTCAGGGTTCACGATCCCATGTGCCTTTATGGCGGCGTCCTTTTCGGCGGACAGGGCGCCCGCAATTAATCTGCAACGTGCTACAGTGACGGCACCGATCGCGTTGCCAAGGAGATCAAATGTCTGAAGACATCGACAAGTTGAACCGCAAGGCGCGGCGCGCGGCGGCCAAGACAGAGGGCGCCGTCGATACGACGACCTTCCTGAAGATTGCCGACAAGTTCATCGACGTGGCGAACAAGGAAAACAAGCAGTTCAAAGCGAGCGAGGTGCATATGGCGTTCCTGTATGCCGCCGCACGCTACAACGCGCATGTCGCCAAGAACGTGTATGACGTCGACAACCACGAAGAGTTCGTCAAGGAGATGGCCGGCCAGTACAAGGAAATGCTGCGCCAGCACCTTGCCGACGACAGCCTCGAGCACAAGAAAGCGACACCGGAAGACTTCATTTCCGGCAGCGGCGGCGACGAGAATTAAATTCAGGCCTTAGACGGGCTCGGCGGATCGGCTTCGGAGCCTGTCGCGTCTGCCTCGTATTCGGCAAGCATCTCGGCTTCGTCCTGCTTCACGGCAGCCGCACAGCCGGCACCAGGGCCGGTGTCTGCTTCGGGAAGCTCCGACGAACCCACCTCAGCAGCATCGTCGAGTTGCGCAGTCTCGACGGTTTCGGCGTCTCCTGCATCGGCGATTACCGCGTCTTCCTTCGGCTCGTGACCGAGGGCTTCCCAGGCGGCGACTTCGTCATCGTCGAGGAAACCGCGGCCGAATTGGTAGAGCGTTTTCATGGTGCCTTTGGGCATGCAGACGGCGGCGTCGGTGTAGTCCTCGCAATAGTCGTCGAGGCCGTCCATGTTCGCCAGGACCGGATTGGATACCCAAAGCTTTCTCAGCGCCTTGTTGCGGGCCTCGTGGGAGACGTTCTTGTCCATGAACTGCTCGTAGTCGGAATCGAAATCGAGCTTGTCGAAATCGAAGTCCGAGAAGTCCTTTTCGACAACCGGCTCGCTGCCGTCGCTTCCGTCTGCCACGGCTTGCCCGTTAGCGGCGGCCTCAAAGTCCTCATCGGACCCGGCGGCTTCCGGGTCAGTAGCGACCGCTTCGTCTTCGAGCCCGCGTTTGCGGCGCGACCAGCGTTCCAGGAACGAACCGGGCTCGTTGTTATCCTGTTTCATTCACTTTTCCCCGCCGCCAGTCTCGATTCCGCGCGTCGCGTCCGGCTTGGCCACGGATGGGGCGCCGTCGATCGTGTCGCTCATGCGTTCGCGCAAGGCAACGACGGGTTCCTGACCGAACTTGTGTTCCTCGGCGCGCAGATGCGGCTGACGCTTGCGCTTGAAGAACGGTTCCTCGTGGTGATGCTCATCGATGAAGGCCTGCACGACCTCGACGAGTTGTGCAGGCATCGGGACGCCTTCGACGTTGTCGAGGCCGACATCGCCGTGGGACTGGGCCTCGAAAGGCGAAGCGGTGACCAGATGCACATCGACCGGCCATTCATTGTCGGAGTCGGGGTCTTCGCGCAGGACCACATAGACGGTCGGCTCGCCGTTGGCGAGATTCACACGATAAGCCGTCGTTTCCTTGCGAAAGAGTTCGAGATTGAGCGTTGCAGCGTGATAAAGAACAGACCGGTCATCGCGCCGGAGTTCGCGCCATTGGCCGGTCCTGGGAGCATCGAGGAAGATACTCACCGGCCGCCAGCGGTGGGACTGCCAAGGGTGGGCAATCATTTCGCGAGCGACGACGACGCCGACCGGGATGGAGAGGACCGATGACATGGAGAGGTTCACTCCTGCTACCAAATATCGTAGACGATAGTCTAACTCATGCGGTGACCCTACGGGAATTCTGCCTGCCTTAAAAGGACTTCCTTGCACCGCCGTCACAATCTGCACACGCCGGTTCAGACTGGAAATGCGCCTGCCCGAATACTCAGGAGACTGACGCCTTGGTGAAAAACAATCCGGCCATGCCCCGGTTAATGGTGTGCAACTGCCAGAAATCGATGGAGATCGACGGCAAGAAGCTCGGATCGGCGCTCGGCCTGGAAGCCCCGCTGGCCGTGCATACCGAGCTGTGCCGCGGCGGGATCGACGCGTTCAAACAGGCGGTAGCCGCCGGCCATCCGGTGAACGTGGCGTGCACGCAGGAAACCGCCTTGTTCCTGGAGGTCGCCGAGGGCCTGGAGGCCAGCGGGGCGTTCGATTTTACCAATATCCGTGAAAATGCAGGGTGGTCCGAAGACGGCGGCAAGGCATTGCCGAAAATGGCGGCGTTGATCGCGGAAGCCTCGCATCATCCCCAGATGGCGCCCTCGCTCAGCCTCGTTTCAAACGGTGTGTGTGTCGTCATCGGCGCCGGGCAGCAGGCTCTTGAAGCAGCCCAACAACTTGCCGGGCGGCTGTCGCCCATCGCAGTGCTCTCAAGCCCCGCAGATGCCATTCCGCCGCGCCAAGCCTCGTTCCCGGTTTTCAAGGGCAAGGTGAGCAAGGCAAGCGGGGTGCTTGGCCGCTTCGTAGTGGTCGTCGACGGTTATGCGCCAGCCAGGCCGAGTTCGCGCTCGGAGTTCGCTTTCGACGAGAGTGGCACAACAAAGGAACTCTCGTGCGACCTGATCCTCGATCTTTCCGGCGGCAACGCGCTGTTCGCGGGTCACGGACGGCGCGATGGCTATTACAAGGTCGATGCCGGGGATCCTGCGGCGGTGGCGCGGGCGCTGTTCGAACTTTCCGACATGGTCGGCGAGTATGAGAAGCCGCGCTATATCTCTTTTGACGCGGCAATCTGCGCGCATGCGAGGTCCGGCAAGGTCGGCTGCACCAACTGCCTCGACGTGTGCCCGCTCGGCGCGATCCAGCCGGCCGGCGACAAGGTTGCGATCGATCCGGCTATCTGCGGAGGCTGCGGCAACTGCGCGTCGGTTTGTCCGACGGGGGCGGCAAGCTACGTGCTGCCCTATCGCGGCGACCTCGTCGAGCGGCTTTCGGTACTGCTCAGGGCGTACGAGAAGGCGGGCGGCAAGCGGCCGGTCATCCTGGCGCACGACGAAAAGCACGGCGCGGATATGATCTCGGCGATGGCGCGGTTCGGGCGCGGCCTGCCGGCAAACGTTATTCCCGTGTCGCTCAACTCGGTTCTTATGCTGGGCCACGATGCGATGGCGGCCGGTCTGGCGCTAGGGGCGGAGCGCGTCGTCGTGTTGGCACCGCCGCAGCATCCCGAAGAGCTTGCCTCGCTCGAAGGGCAGGCCGGACTTGCCAATTCGATCCTTGCAGCGCTCGGTCATGGCGATGGACGGGTGCAGATCATCGTCGAGCACGACCCCGATGCGGTGGAAAGCGCGCTCCACCAGGTCGAAGCGCTGCCAGCGATGGCTGCCCACGGTCTCCTCGCGGCCGGATCCAAGCGGGAAGTGGCCCGCTCGGTGTTCGCGCTATTGCACGAAGACGCTCCGCAAAAATCCGATACGATCAAGCTGCCGGCGGGGGCTCCTTATGGGCGCATCAACGTCAAGGTCGAGGGCTGCACGCTCTGCCTGGCATGCGTCGGCGCCTGCCCGGCAAACGCTCTGCGTGACAATCCCGACAAGCCGCAGCTGTCTTTCGTCGAGGCAGCCTGCGTGCAGTGCGGAGTTTGCGTTGCGACCTGTCCTGAGCAAGTCATCAGCCTGGAGCCGCGCTATAACTTCAAGTCGGAAGCCCTGGCGCCGGTGAACATCAAGACGGAAGAGCCGTTCCACTGTGTCAGCTGCAACAAGGCGTTCGGCGCGAAGTCATCGATCGAGCGCATTGTCGAAAAGCTGCGCGGTCATTCGATGTTCCAGAACGAAGAGCAGTTGAGGTTGATCCAGATGTGCGACAACTGCCGCGTGGTGGCGCTGGCGAATTCCAAGAACGATCCGTTCGCGATGGGCGGCGGGCAGCCGCGCGTGCGCACGACGGACGACTATCTGGCCGAAAGAAAAGCTGCTGACGTTAAATCAACCAAGAAGCCGGACGATTTCCTCGGCTGACCGGCTTGCCTGCGGACGGGCTCTAATTGCGGACGTTGGTGTTGACTGTGTAGGCGTCATGCGAGGACTGGGCGAACATGGCATCAACGCCGATTGCGGCGGCGGCGGTGATGATCACGAGTGCCACGATGCTGGTCATGAATGCTTTCATGGTTTCTTTCCTTGGTTGTCATCCGTTGCTGGAGACGTATCGGGTTGTTCTGCGGCGGGCGTCGTCTTGAGGTAGGCGATTAGCGCGTCGCGCTGGGATTTGTCGGTCATCTTTTGCAGCGGCATCTTGGAGCCGGGCGTGAAGTTCTCGGGGCCGAGTTCGAACAGCTTTGCAACCGTGTCCTCGTTCCACACGATATCAAGTTTTTTCAAGGATTCCGAATAAGGGTAACCGGGCAGGGTTGCAATGCGCCGGCCAAAAAGCCCGTAGAGCGCCGGGCCTGCTCGATTCCTGCCGTCGGGCTTCAAGGTGTGGCAGACGCTGCACTTGCGCGCGAAGTGCGCGCGCCCCTTTTCGACCGGATCGTCACTATCGGCGGTGACTTGGAACCGGCGGGGGAAGGGACTGTCGATCGGGTCGAACGGTTCACGCGGGGTGACGACCCAGCGGGTCGCGAAATCGTCGAGGCCGGCTAGATAGAGGGAAGCACCGCCTGGGGCGAAGGCGAGTGCCCATGCCGGGCCGTAGGGGTTCTGATATTCCTCGATCGGCTGAAAGTCGCCGAGGCGGAACACCTTTACGACGCCGTCGCCGCTGCCGAGTGCGACAAGCCCGGGCTGGCGGGTAATGGCAAGGGCAAGGACCGGGCGCTCGGATGAACCCAGTTCGACGACCTTTTCGCCACGGGCAGCGTCGACGACAGCGGCCGTACCGTTGAGAGCGCCGAATATGAGCTGTTCGGATTCGGGTACGCGCTGAAGAACGTTGATACCCCAGCCGTGCTTATAGACCGGGCGGATGAACTCGCCGGTCGCGGTTCGATACATGCCGATCGTGCCGTCGTAGCTGGCGGTAAACACGTGAGCGCCATCGGATGAAAACGCGACAGCGTTGACAGGCCCCTTGTGACCGGCAAGTACGGGGCCGGGTTTGTGCTGACTGAGGTTCCACAGGCGCGCGGTGCGGTCCCAGCTGGCGGTCGCCGCCCAGACGCCATCGTCGCTGACCGCGATGCCCACGACCTTTGCGGTATGGCCCTCGAAGCGGTGTTCGCGACGGCCGCTTGCCAGGTTCCACAGGCTCAATGCGCCGTCGTCCCCGGCCGATAGAACAAGCGATGATCCAGGCACAAACGCCGCGGCGTTGACCGCGCCGTCGTGGTCGTCGAAGCGATGGACCAGTTTGGGATTGTCGATGTCGGAGACGTCCCAGACCATCATGGCGTAATCGAAGCTTCCGGATAGAACCATCTGGCGTGCATGGTCCGTCGCCAGGGCCTTGACCGGACCGCCGTGACCGACAAGGTTGCCTCGCCGTTGGGACTTTTCGGATTCTGAAGAACCGGTTGCGCCAGCGGGAGCGTTTTCGGACGCCCCCTCCGGAGGATCAGCGGCAGGGGCTTGAGCGCCGGCGGCAGGGGTTTGAGCGCCGCCTGCCAGAGCCTCGGTTGAGACCAGAAGCTCACTTGAGAACAGCGAAGCGGCGGCGAGTGCCGCGACAAAGGGTGCCCGCCACACGCCCAATGCCGAGCGTCTTGCTGTCGTTGGCCAACTCATGCCGGCCGCACCGTTGCTATTCTGCCGGAGCTGGCCGGGAGGAAGCGCCGTCCCCGGAAGCTTCCTTGGCCAGTTCCTCTTCGACCCAGAGGTTGTGGTGTTCCTTCGCCCAGTTCAGATCAACCTCGCCCGAGCCCATCGCGTCGAAGGCGCCTTCCATGCCGATCGAGCCGATGTAGATGTGGGCGATGATGACGACGACAAGGCCCAGTGCAACGATGCCGTGCCACGTGGTGGCGAGTTGCTGCTCCTCGTTGGCGGTCAATTGCGTCGGCAGATCGAGCCCGAATGTATTGAGTATCGAGAACGTCTTCGCGAACAGCGGCAGATCGTATGGCAACAGAAGCTGCAGTCCTGACAGACTCAACGAAAATCCACCGATCATGACCAGCCAGAACAGGATCTTCTGGCCGCCGTTGAACTTCTTTGCGTCAGGATGCCCGCCGCCAAACAGACCACCGCCCTTCAGCAGCCACACGAGATCGCGCGGATGCGGGAAGTTGTGCGACACCCAGGTCAGGAAGGTCATCAGGAGACCGGCCATGAAGGCGAAAGCGACGTAGTTGTGCAGCCACTTGCCGGTCAATGCTATTGACGCGAACGCTTCCTTGCCGATCACCGGCAGCAGCACGTAGCGGCCATAAAGTACGTTGAGGCCGGTCAGCGCCAGGATGATGAATGACGTCGCCAGCAACCAGTGACCGGTGCGCTCGAAATCGGAGAACCGCTCGATCGTGCGGCCGGCAAAACCGTGCTCGACACGAATCCGGCCGCGCAGCAGGAAGAACAAGGCCAAGAGGCCGATCATCCCTGCCATCGCGTACGCGCCATACACGGGCAGCGGACCGTTGCGCAACGCGCGCCAGTTTTCGCCGGAAGAGTCGACGAGGATGCCTGCTTTCTTATCGGGTATGGAGACGGTGCCGTTGACGCCGCGGCGGAGCTGGCTCCACATCTCGATGTTGTAGTTGCCCTGCTCTTCGGGAACAATCTGCGGCGGTCCGCCGGAGGTAACGGCGTTATCAGGGGGACGGACATTCTGCGCATCGGCGGTGCCGGTCATTCCGGCAAGCGTTACGAAGGCAGTCAGCACTGCGAAGAGAACACGTGCAAGCACCGTCGGAGTTTTCATCTTGACCTGAGACTTCTCAATCCCGTGCATCTCGCTCTCCTGTGTCCGCCCGTGGCGGTCATTCCAATTCTCGTAATCCGGCTCGTTCCGAGGTGACGCTCACAAAGGGCGTCGCGCTGCGGTCGGCTACTGCTTCGAATTCTGCAACCGCGAACGCTCGCGCAAGGCCTCGACCTGGGCCGCGTCCAGTTTTTCATCTTTCTTGCCGGTGTAAACCCCAGGCTGGTGCGACAGAGGACGCCCCTGCTCTTCCTCGCGGCATCCAGCCAGCCCGGCAGCCAAGGCGAGGATCAGGCCCACCTTCAATGCAGTTGCCTTGTTCATGCGAATTCGGTCTCCAATCCCTCGAACGTAAGTCTCGGCCTGTCATGCCATTGCCGGCCACAGGTTACTTCCATCCCCGCACAAAACAACAGGGCGGCGCTAGCCGCCCTGCCGAATATCGTCAAGCATCACCTCGGCAGCCCAACGTGACTAGCCGGCCTGGCCGGGATAGGCCTTACCCCATCCCCAGGCGCCGCTGCCAAAGCCACGTGCCACCACGCGCTCGCGGTAAATGTCGGAGACCATGTCGCCGTCACCGGCGAGCAGGGCCTTGGTCGAGCACATTTCCGCGCACAGCGGCAGCTTGCCTTCAGCAAGACGGTTGCGACCGTACTTGGAATGCTCGGCATCCGAGTTGGCTTCTTCCGGTCCACCTGAGCAGAAGGTGCACTTGTCCATCTTGCCACGCGAACCGAAGTTGGAGGCCTGCGGGTACTGCGGAGCGCCGAACGGACATGCATAGAAGCAGTAGCCGCAACCGATGCAGAGGTCCTTGTTGTGCAGAACCACGCCTTGCTCGGTCTGGTAGAAGCAGTCGACCGGGCAGACCGCCATGCACGGCGCATCCGAACAATGCATGCAGGCTACCGAGATCGAACGCTCGCCGGGCGAACCGTCGTTGATGGTTACGACGCGACGGCGGTTCACACCCCACGGCACCTCGTTCTCGTTTTTACATGCGGTTACGCAGGCATTGCATTCGATGCAGCGCTCGGCGTCACAGAGAAACTTCATACGTGCCATGGATCAGGCCCTCCAGATCTTGCAGAGCGTTGTTTTCGATTCCTGCATCTGCGTAACGGAATCGTAGCCGTAGGTTTGAGCGGTGTTGGTAGCTTCACCCAACACGTAAGGATCGGACCCTTCGGGATACTTGCTCCTGAGGTCCTTGCCCTGGAACATGCCGCCGAAGTGGAACGGCATGAACGCCACGCCGTTGCCGACGCGCTCGGTCAGCATGGCCATAACCTTGACCTTGCCTTTTTCGGGCCCTTCGACCCAGACCATCTCGCCATCCTTGATGCCGAGATTGTTGGCGTCGCGCGGGTTGATCTCCACGAACATGTTCTGCTGGAGTTCGGCAAGCCAGGGGTTGGAGCGGGTCTCATCACCGCCGCCCTCGTACTCGACCAAGCGGCCGGAGGTGAGGATGATCGGATACTGCTCGTAGATCTTTTCCTCGATCGCCTTCTTCTGGATCGTTTCAAAGAGCACCGGAACGCGGTGCAGCTTGCGGTCGGTGAAGGTCGGGTACTTGCCGGCCAGTTCAGGATCTGGCGTGTAGAGCGGCTCGCGATGCAGCGGAACCGGATCGGGGAACGTCCACACGACGGCGCGGGCCTTGGCGTTGCCGAAGGGTGCCAGACCATGCTTGATGGCGACGCGCTGGAGACCGCCGGAGAGGTCGACCTTCCAGTTCACCTTGCCCATCTTTTCGGGATCGTTTCCGCCTGCGACTTTCTCGATGGCGGCTTTTTCGTCGGCCGTCAGATCACCAGCCCAGCCAAGCTTATCGAGCATGGCGTAGGTGATTTCCGGGTAGCCGTCCTTGATCTCCGAGCCGGCGGGATAGGATTCCACGGCGAGGAGATTGTCCTGGTCGGCGTTGCCGGTGGCGTACTTCTCGGGAGCCGTGACGCCGAAACGCGCACGGAAACAGAGACCGCCTTCGGCGACCGGAATGGACGTGTCGTAAAGGTTCGGCGTGCCGGGGTGCTTCATTTCGGCAGTACCCCACGACGGCCACGGCAGACCGTAGAAATCGCCGTCGCATGGGCCGCCGTTGGCCTTCAGCGTCACTTTGTCGAAGGTGGCCTGGTTGGCCATGTGAAGCTTCAGACGCTCTGGCGACTGGCCGGTGTAGCCGATCGTCCACATGCCGCGGTTGAATTCCCGCGTAATGTCCTCGACAACCGGTTCGGTGCCCTTGATCTCGATGTTCTTGAACATCTCCTTGTCGAAGCCGAACTTCTTAGCGAAGAGATACATGATCTCGTGGTCGACCTTCGATTCGAACAGCGGTTCGAAAACCTTCTCGCGCCACTGCAGCGAACGGTTCGAAGCAGTCACGGAACCCACCGTCTCGAACTGCGTTGTGGCCGGAAGCAGGTAGACCCCATCGGTGCGGTCGTGCATGACGGCCGAAACCGTCGGGAACGGATCGATGATGACGAGGAGGTCGAGTTTTTCCATCGCCTTCTTCATATCCGGTCCGCGGGTCTGCGAGTTGGGTGCGTGACCCCAGAACACCATGGCGCGGGTGTTGTCAGGCTGACCGAGGTTTTCCTTGGCTTCCAGAACACCGTCGAACCAGCGCGAGACGGGGATACCTTTCTCTTCCATCATGGACAGGTCGGCGCCGTCCTTGCCCTTGCCCTTCCAAACCGCAAAGCGACCTTTCAGGTAATCGTAATCAACGTCCCAAACGCGCGCCCAGTGTTTCCACGCTCCGGTCGCCAAGCCGTAGTAGCCCGGCAGGCTATCCATCAGCACGCCGAAGTCGGTGGCGCCCTGGACGTTGTCGTGGCCGCGGAAGATGTTGGTGCCGCCGCCGGCGACGCCCATGTTGCCCAGCGCCAGCTGCAGGATGCAGTAGGAGCGGGTGTTGTCGTTGCCGTTGGTGTGCTGGGTGCCGCCCATGCACCAGATGACGGTGCCGGGCTTGTTGGTGGCCAGCGTGTAGGCGACCCGCTTCATCTGAGTGCCGGGTACGCCGGTGACGCGCTCGACTTCTTCAGGCGTCCACTTCTTGACCTCTTCCTTGATCAGGTCCATGCCCCAAACACGCTTGCGGATGAACTCCTTGTCTTCCCAGCCATTTTCGAAGATGTGGTAGAGAATGCCCCAGATCAGGGCGACGTCGGTGCCGGGACGGAAGCGGACGTACTCGGTCGCCTTGGATGCGGTGCGCGTGAAGCGCGGGTCGCAGACGATCAACGGAGCGTTGTTCTGCTCCTTGGCCTTCAGGATATGCTGAAGCGAAACCGGATGCGCCTCGGCGGGGTTGCCGCCGATGAGGAAGATCGCCTTCGATTTCAGGATGTCGTTATACGAGTTGGTCATGGCGCCGTAGCCCCAGGTGTTGGCAACACCTGCGACCGTGGTCGAGTGACAGATACGCGCCTGGTGGTCGATGTTGTTCGAACCCCAGAAGGCCGCGAACTTACGAATCAGGTAGGATTGCTCGTTATTGTGTTTGGCTGAGCCGAGCCAGTAGACCGAATCGGGACCCGACTCTTCGCGGATCTTCAGCATCTGGTCGCCAATTTCGTTGACGGCTTCGTCCCACGAAATTTTCTTCCACTTGCCGCCGACGAGTTTCATCGGATGCTTCAGGCGGCGGGCGCCGTGGGCGTGTTCGCGAACCGCCGCACCCTTGGCACAGTGGGCGCCGAGGTTGAATGGGCTGTCCCAGCCGGGTTCCTGGCCGACCCAGACGCCGTTGGAGACTTCCGCCATGACGGTACAGCCGACCGAACAGTGCGTGCAGACCGACTTCTTGAGTTCGACGCTGCCTGCTGCCTTGCCGGCTGCCGCCTGGGCCTTCTGAATGCGGCCGGGCGCGAGAGCCGTCGCGGCGGCGATGCCGCCGGCGGCCAAGCCCGAATTGCGCAGAAATGCGCGGCGATCAACGACGCCGGCTGACGCCGGTCCAGCAAGTGACGCGGCCAGATGACCGAGCTGGGCGCTACCTTTTGATTTCTTCTTGAGCATAGAATTCCTCCTCAGCGCTGGTCCGGAGCCGACCTCATCGTGTGGTCACGGTCCGTCTGGAGCGCTTTCGCGATTACATGAATTTTGCCAGCTCGTAGTAGCGGCGCACATGCTCGGTTTCACGATAGCCCTGGCTTTGCGCCGGCTCTGCCGCTTCAGCTTCCGTGACAATCACGGTTGATGCGGCGACCGCCCCGGTACCCACAACGCCTGCTCCGGCGAGCTTCAGAAAACCGCGCCTGTCGGTTTCAGCTGTTGTCTTGTCCTTCTTCATTCGCTTTTCCTCCTCGTTCTGGTCACCGGGGCCGGTTCAAGGCCGGACCGAAAACCGAATGTCTCATCAGGGTTAATCGTATTCGAAAGCTTTCGCTTCGATCTCCATGAAAATCGACCCGAGAACGCCGACCGCGGCATAGAAAGCCGACTGCTTGGTCTCGGACAGATCCTTGAAAAAATGTGGTGCCCAGACGCCCACGTGGGCGTCGAAGAACTTCTTTTGTTCGGACAGCGAGGCAGGAGCCCCGAAGCGGCCCTCGATCAAGCCGGCCATCATTTCAAGAACCGACGAAATGTGGTCCTCGGGCTCCTTGATATCCGGATTATGCTCGACACCGATGGCCGCCATGTCCCGGCGCAACCGTGCCAACGGCTTTTCGTGCAGAAAGCCCGTCAGATAGTACGAACCGAAGGGCACGAGAACGCCGCTGCCGATTCCTACGAAGAGTTCATGGTAGGCATCGTCTTCGGCTTCAGGAGATGCGTTCGCGGCAGCCTCCGCGCACGCCTTCAGAGCTTGCCCGAGTCGGCTTGAATCACCGCCGATCGCGGCAAACGCGTCGAGAAGTTCAGGGCCGGCAGGGGCAGAAAACGGGCCCGCGATCAACTGATAGATCTGCGCCCGAAGAAACTCTTCCGGTGCAAGCCCGTTCGCGGGGTCGGCTTCAAGGGTGGCGTGCGTGGAATTGTTACGCACTTGTTGCTCCTCTCCCAACCGAGCGTCTCACGAGCGATCCGCAAGACGTGGCTATTTTTTTTGGTTGGCCGGAGGTTGCCGAATAAAATGTCGCAGCACAAGAGTTGAAACGTCGTTCACGATCACAATTGTATGCATCAAATTTTCTTATCTCGCGATGCGGAATGCGCGGATCTACCACTGAATGTTTTTTGTTTTATGTTTTAACGTTTTTCGTAATTTCTGCGTTTTTATGCACTGTATTCGACTGTCGCGATGTTGCGGCACACAAGACGCATTCCTTGTCTTGCACCGCCAGGACGGTGTCTATGTAGCTGGTGAATTCGAGCCGTTGCGTTGCGGCCCGGGTGCCTTATGTTCGAGTTTCAAACCCACGCATTCATCAATGCTGCCCAAACGGGCGATGCGACGTGCCAGGGACCAGCATGACCACACTTTCGACGACCCGCCAGAACGCCTCGATGATCGATCCGTTCGGACGCAATGTCTCCTACCTCAGGGTTTCGGTGACGGACCGGTGCGATTTCCGCTGCGTCTACTGCATGTCGGAGCACATGACGTTTCTACCCAAAAAAGACCTGCTGACGCTGGAGGAACTCGATCGGGTCTGTTCGGCATTCGTCAGAAAGGGCGTGCGGAAGCTGCGCATCACGGGAGGGGAGCCGCTGGTGCGCAAGAACGTGCTGTGGCTGTTCAAGCAACTGGGGCGGCATCTTGAAGACGGTTCGCTCGACGAGCTGACGCTGACCACCAACGGCAGCCTGCTGCACCGGATGTCGGGGGATCTTTATGCCTGCGGCGTGCGCCGCATAAACGTTTCGATCGACACGCTCGATTCTGCGAAATTCAAGGCGATCACTCGCTGGGGTGACCTTGAAACCGTGCTCAATGGGCTCGCGGCCGCCGAGCGGGCGGGACTGAAAATCAAGATCAACGCCGTCGCGCTGAAAGGCGTCAACGATACCGAAATCGACGAACTCATCCGCTTCGCGCACGGCCGTGGCGCCGACCTGACGTTGATCGAGACGATGCCGATGGGCGACATCGAAGGCGACCGGACCGACCAATATTTGCCACTCAGCCAGGTGCGCGCCGACCTGATGGAACGCTGGACGCTAAGCGATATTCCATACAATTCCGGCGGGCCTGCGCGTTACTTCGAGATCAAGGAGACGGGCGGGCGGCTCGGATTCATCACGCCGCTGACCCACAACTTCTGCGAAAGCTGCAACCGCGTGCGGCTGACGTGCACCGGCACGCTCTACATGTGCCTCGGGCAGGATGATGCCGCTGACTTGCGTTCCGCGCTTCGAGCCTCCGACGGCGACGTGGCCCTTGAAGCGGCGATCGACGAAGCGATCGGACGCAAGCCGAAGGGCCACGACTTCGTCATTGACCGGCGCAATCAGGCCCCCGCCGTCGCACGCCACATGAGCGTGACAGGCGGTTAGGGAAGCGATGAATTAAGTACCGAAAGCGTTTCGGCGCAGTTGTCGCGCCTACATTGACTGGTAACGCCGAGTGTATTCGGTCATGGTTCGTGCTTCAGTCCAATCCGTTCAATTCCGTGGGAGTGTCAGGATGAATATCGATCGGTTCGTAATGGCATTTGCCGGCGCGATGATTGTTGCCGGCGTGTTGCTGACCTGGTTCGTGCACATCTACTGGTTGGCGCTGCCGACGTTCGTCGGGCTCAACCTGTTGCAGGCGGCGTTCACCGGGTTCTGCCCGCTGGCCAAGATACTCAAGGCCGCCGGCATGACGCCGGGCACGGCGTTTCAATGATTCTGGTTCGGTAAGCAGCAAGGTGGACTAAACGAGTTCGCCTTGAGACGTGTCCTGGATTTCCGCGCGACAAGGCTTCCTCAAAGTTTCTCGATGCGAATGACCTGCGGGCGGGCGGCAACCTTGTCGTTGGCTTCGATGCTCGCCACGGCGCGGCGGATGGCGTCCTCGGTCGTCTCGTGGGTGATCATGATGACGGTTGCCGGGCCGCCGGTCAAAGTCGGCTTGCCACTGCCGGGCAATCCCTTCATCTCGCGGCGCTGCACGACGCTTTCCAGCGAGACGCCTTCATCGCCCATGCACTTGGCGATCGAAGCCATGGCGCCGGGCTCATCGCGCACCGACATGCGCATGTAATATGCACCGCAATGCTCGTCGATCCTGGCGCGGCGATGCGGGCTGAGACGGTCGCTCGGCGTGATGAACGGCGGCAATACGATACCGCGGGCGACATCGACGATATCGCTGGCGACGGCGGCCGCGGTCGGCCTGCCGCCGGCGCCGGCCCCCACGAGGAGCAGCGGGCCGGTGAAGTCACCTTCGAGGGCGACGCAGTTGGTGACGCCGGAGACTTCGGCGATCGCCGAATGCATCGGCACCATCGCCGGATGAACCCTGGCCTCGATGCCGCTCGGGGTTTCGATGGCGACGCCGAGGAGTTTGATGCGGTAACCCAGATCGCGTGCCGCCTCGATGTCGGCCTCGGTGATCGTGTCGATGCCTTCGACGTGGATCTGGTCGGCGGCCACCTCGGTGCCGAAAGCAAGGCTGGTCATCAATGCGAGCTTGTGGCCGGCATCGAAGCCGCCGACGTCGAAGGTCGGATCGGCCTCGGCGTAGCCCATGTCCTGGGCCTCCTTCAGCACATCGGCAAATGAGCGGCCGTCCTCCTCCATGACGGTGAGGATATAGTTGCAGGTGCCGTTCAGTATCCCGTAAACGCGGGACACTTTGTTGGGAATGAACGCTTCGCGCATCGTCTTGATGACCGGGATGCCGCCTGCGACTGCGGCTTCGAAATTGAGCGCAACGGCGTTTTCCTCCGCCAGCCTTGCCAGCGCAACGCCATGCTTGGCGAGCAGCGCCTTATTGGCGGTGACGACGTGCTTGCCGGCAGCAAGGGCCGCCTCGATCGCGGCTTTCGCCGGGCCGTTTTCTCCGCCGATGAGTTCGACGAATACGTCGATGCCCGGATCGGCGGCAAGCGCCACGGGGTCGTCAAACCAGCGAACGCCTGCAAGGCTGACGCCACGGTCCTTAGTCCGGGAACGGGCGGAAACGGCGGCCACCTGCAACGGCCGCGGCAGGATCGCCGAAAGGCGGTCGCGGTGGGTTTCGATGAGCTGTAGCAGGCCGGCACCGACCGTGCCGAGCCCGGCAACGCCGAGTTTGAGTGGTTCGCTCATTTGAGGGGGCCGTCGTCCTCGTCAGGGGTTGGCGTTCAAAGTGCAATAGGCCGCGCCACCGCCCAATTTGCAAGCCCCGGCGCAGTGAAGTGCGCGGCGCCGGTCAATCGGAATGTCTGGCGGGCTGGTTTTAGCGGCTGGCCTTTTGGCTCAGCGGAATGACGTTGTCGTTCGACTTGGGTTGCTCGGCAAAAAACTTTTTGAGGTTACGGCCGGCCTGACGGATGCGCTGCTCGTTCTCAACAAGCGCGATGCGGACGTAACCCTCGCCATATTCGCCGAAACCGAGCCCGGGGGAGACCGCAACATCGGCCTTTTCGATGAGCAGCTTGGAAAACTCGACCGACCCCAAATGCTGGAAGCGCTCCGGGATCGGCGCCCAGCAGAACATGGTGGCCGGCGGTGGCGGTACGTCCCAGCCGGCGCGGGCAAAGCTCTCGACGAGGCAGTCGCGGCGGGCCTTGTAAACGCCGCGGATTTCGTCGATGCAATCCTGCGGGCCGTTCAAGGCAGCGCTGGCGGCGACCTGGATCGGCGTGAACGCGCCATAGTCGAGGTAGGACTTGACGCGTGCAAGTGCGCCAATCAGCCGTTCATTGCCGACCGCGAAGCCCATGCGCCAGCCCGGCATGTTGTAGGTCTTCGACAGTGAGGTGAACTCGACGGCGACATCCTTGGCGCCAGGAACTTCGAGAATCGATGGCGGCGGATTGTTCTCGAAATAGATCTCCGCGTAGGCGATGTCGGAGAGAATTATCAGATCAAGCTTCTTGGCGAGGGCGACGGCCTCCTTGTAGAAATCCAGACTCGCAACCATCGAAGTCGGGTTCGACGGAAAATTGAGAACGACGGCAATCGGCTTGGGGACCGAGTGGCTCCAGGAGCGCTCGAGTGCGCGCAGGAAGTCCTCGCCGTTGCCAGCCGGAATGTGGCGTATCGCGCCGCCGGAGATAATGAAACCGAACTCGTGGATCGGATAGGTCGGGTTGGGGACAAGGATCACGTCGCCCGGGGCGGTGATCGCCTGGGCCATGTTGGCGAAGCCTTCCTTCGAGCCGAGCGTGGCGATCACTTCGGTTTCGGGGTTCAACTTCACACCGAAGCGGCGCTCATAGTAGGCCGCCTGGGCGCGGCGCAGACCGGGGATGCCCTTGGAGGCCGAATAGCGGTGGGTGCGCGGCTTGGCGACCGTTTCGACGAGCTTGTCGACGATGTGCTGGGGGGTCGGCAAGTCCGGATTGCCCATGCCGAGATCGATGATGTCAGCCCCGCCCGCCCGCGCGGCCGCCTTCAGCCGGTTCACTTCAGCGAAAACGTAAGGCGGCAGGCGTTTGATGGAGTGAAATTCCTCGATCACGGGGCTTATCTTTCGTTACGGTACGGGGTTTTTCCGCAGACCTTGATGGCAGCGCCACTTAAGTTCCATGGTCCGGCGGGTCGATCCGCGTAGTTTTGGCTGACAAGGTGTTCGTGCACCGCGGCCGGTGCCGTCGCTAGATAAATACGCCTTTCGCCGGGGCCGCGTCCAGCGCCGTGGCATCAATAGCTGCGAACGGTCGGTTTCAGTTCGTCGTTTCCGGGATCTTGTAGGTTATCGGCGTGATTTTCGCGGCCCGCTGGTTCTGCTTTTCGGCGATCTCATTCATGGCCGCAAGCGCCTTGGACTTCTGCTTGGCGTTCAGCATCGTCGCCGGGCGGGTATGGTCGATGGCCGGAAGGCTGGTCCCAGGGCTCGATAAGCCGCAGCCAGCCAGGCTCAGGCAGGCCGCGACACCGGCAAATAAAGCTGCACAAAAGCGCAAAGATCTTCCAACGCAGTTCCGCATTTGCGATTGTTGCTCCCCGGAGGCCCCGTGAGTCAGGCCGACCGCCCCAATTCCCGACACTCTAACCCGTCGCCTTGCCGGCAGTCCATGCGCCACGACGCGCCGGGCGCTTTGCATGCGCGCAACTAATGTTGCCTTGCTGCAAGGGCTGTCAAAGAACTAGATTATTCGCTAATCCACCGCAAGATGCATCAATGCTTCAGGGCCGTCGCAGGCGGGCCGCTGCATGAACCAAGGCGAATCTTACCTATGAACGACGAAACGGACCGCAACACCGTGGATCTGGCCAACTACCAAATCAAGAATCCTGATCAGTTTGCCCAGAACATGCTGCAGTTTCTTGAAGGTGCCAGCAAGGTCATGGCCGACTTCATGGAACGGGCCGACAACAAGCAAACTCCGTTTTCTACCGCCAGCGAAATCCAGGACGCCTCCAAGACCTTGAGCGAACTGGTCACCTACTGGATGATGAACGATCCAGGCAAACTCGCCGAGTCGCAAGCGCAGCTGATGCGCTCCTATGCCGAGATCTGGAACAACTCGCTGATGAAAATGATGGGTGAACAGCGGCAGCCCGTCATCGAGCCGGAACCCGGTGACAACAGGTTCAAGGATCCCGACTGGACGACCAATCCCTATTTCGATTTCTGGAAGCAGGCCTATCTGGCCACCAGCCGCTGGGCAGAAGACATGGTGCAGTCCACCGAGGGTCTCTCGGAACGCGAGAGGCAACGCATCGAGTATCATTTCCGCCAGCTTTCAAGCGCGCTGTCGCCGTCGAATTTTCCGATGACCAATCCCGAAGTCGTGCGCGAGACGTTCAAGACGAATGCCGAAAACCTCGTCAACGGCATCGGCAATCTGTCGGAGGACATGAAGAAGTCCGGCGACCTCTTGAAGATCAGGCAGACCGACATCGATGCCTTCGAAGTCGGCCGCAACCTTGCCACGACACCGGGCAAGGTGGTGTTCCAGAACGAAATCTTCCAGCTCATACAGTACGCCCCGACGACGGAGACCGTCCACAAGACGCCGCTTCTCATCGTTCCGCCGTGGATCAACAAATTCTACATTCTCGATCTGACACCGGCCAAGAGCTTCATCAAATACGTCGTCGACCAGGGCTTCTCGGTTTTCGTCATCTCCTGGGTCAACCCGGACGAATCGCTTGCCGACGTCAATTTCGACGACTACATGACGCGCGGGGTGCTTGCTGCCGCGGCAGCCGTCCAAAAGGAAACGGGCGAAAAGAAGATCAACGGGCTTGGCTATTGCGTCGGGGGGACGCTGCTGGCCACGACGCTCGCCTACCTGTCGAAACGGCGCGAGAACATGTTCTCCTCGGTGACCTTCCTGACGACGCAGGTGGACTTCACCAAGGCCGGCGACCTGTTGCTGTTCATCGACGACAACCAGCTTGCCAGCCTGGACGAGATGATGGCGGAACGCGGCTATCTCGACGGATCGCGCATGGCCAACGTCTTCAACATGATGCGCCCGAAGGATCTGGTCTGGCCCTACATCGTCAACAACTACATGCTCGGCAAGAAGCCGTTCCCGTTCGACCTGCTCTACTGGAACCAGGATTCGACGCGGATGCCGGCGGCCAACCACCACTATTACCTGCGCGAGTTCTACCACGAGAACAAACTGGCCAAGGGTGAGCTTGAAATCGCCGGGGAGACCGTGTGCCTCAGCGATATCAAGATTCCGATTTTCGACCTGGCCACCAAGGAAGACCACATCGCACCGGCGCAGTCGGTGTTCATAGGCGCACAATTGTTCGGCGGACCGGTCGAACTGGTTGTCGCGGGATCAGGTCATATCGCAGGCGTCGTCAATCCACCCGAGAAGGTCAAATACCAGTACTGGACGGCTTCCAAGGCGGCAGCCGAGTCGCTACCCGACTGGATGGAGATGGCGCGCGAAACGCCGGGTTCCTGGTGGCCATACTGGATCGAATGGCTTTCGAAGCAGTCGGGAAAAAGCATTCCGCCGCGCGAACCGGGAAAAGTGCTCGGCGCGATCGAGGATGCTCCGGGTTCCTATGTGCGGGTGAGTTCGTAAGCCTCGTCGCGAAGTGGCTGGCCATCGAAGGACGGCGGCTCCTGCCGGATTGGGTTGTGCCGCTTGGGTTGCTCCTGCTTGGGTTGCTCCTGCCATCTCCGGATCGATGACTGTTTTTTCAACAGTTTTTCAACAGGTGATGCGGCACCGGAGGCGAATCTGCCACAGCAGCCAGGCATTCATTCGAATTTGGGGCTCCAGGCGGCAATCCGTTAACCCAACGCGAACGTTGACTGGTATTAACTTCGCCTGAAAAGCTTTGAGAGGTCCCATGTCCCGATCGCGTTTACCGTCCTTCGGCACAGTTGCCATTGCCGTCCTGACTTTGGGGTCAGCAGCCGGTGCCGCTTCGGCACAGGAGGGGGCGCACGGCTATGGAGCTGCTCAAAGCGGCGGCTTCAGCCTCGGTGTCGGCGGAGTGGTCGGTGTGAAGCCGAAGTACGAAGGTTCCGACGAATACGAAGCGTTCGGCTTCCCGATCGTGTTCCCCAAATTCGGCGGCAACGACCTTGAAGGCCGCGTCAAGGTGCGTGGCGCCGACGACGTCCGATTCAAGCTGTTCGAGGCGGGCGGGTTCGAAGTCGGCCCACTGGCCGGCTATGCGTTCGGCCGCGACGAAGACGACGGCGACCTTTTACGCGGCCTCGGCGACGTCGACGACGGCTTCGTCGTTGGCGCCTATGCCGGGTATCATCTGGGTCCGGTGCTGTTCGACGTGTCCTACCATCAAATCGTCTCGGGCAACGACGATGGCTACCAGATCCGGTTCGGCGCGGAAGTCGAGCGGTATTTCTCGCCAAGCCTGAGGGGCGTGGCGCGGGTCGGCACGACTTTCGCCGACGACAACTATACGGATTCTTATTTCGGAATCACGCGTGCCCAGTCGCTGCGCTCGGCGGCGAACCTGTCGGCTTACGAGGCCGATTCCGGCATCAAGGACGTGCACGTTGAGCTCGGACTGACCTGGGACGTAACGGAGCGCTGGCAACTCAAGGGCAGCGCACGGTACGGCAGGCTGGTCGGGGATGCCGCCGACAGCCCGATCGTCGAAAGCGAAGACCAGTTCTCGGCGCTGATCGGCGCATCCTACAGGTTCGATTTCCAGCGGTAGTCTTATTGGAGGCTGACAGCAGCCAGGCAGGCGCGGGCCTGCAATCGCCAACTGCTGCTCGATTCCTTTTCGCAACTCAGCATACCTTTTCGACACTCAGCGGCTCAATCGAAACGCCCAAGCGACGTTTCACGCGCTTGCACCGGGGCGCGAGCGGCCACGGCGCGGCTGGTGCGATATCTTCGCCCGGCGCCCGGCAGCGGCACCCTTGCCATTGCTCTCGTTCGCAGGCTTGCCGTTCGACGCCGCACACGGCGCCGTCAGTTGCCCGGCAGCGGAGCGGCGAGAAAGGTCAAACAGTGGCGCCTCATCCCTCGCCAGTGCCGGCTGCTTCAGCCAGTCGGCCAGGAAATCCAGGAAGACCCGCATGCGCGGCAGCATGTTCTTCGACTTGGGGAAAATCGCCCAAACCGCACTGTCGCCGGAGGTGTCATGGTTGGTCAGCACGGGCACCAGCCGGCCGGCCTGAATGTCTTCGGCCACGTAGGCTTCCGATACGCGGATAAGACCTATTCCTTCGCAGGCAGCCTTGCGAAGCAACTCGACGTCGTTGGAACGCATGCGCCCGGCAACCCGGACGGAACGCTCGGAGGACTTGCGCCAGAATGGCCAGTGGCAAAGGTCACCATGAACGAGACAAGAATGGCTCTCCAGGTCCTGCGGGGTGGCTGGCGTGCCCGCACGGTCGAGATAACAAGGGGCCGCGACGATCACCATCGGATCGTCGGCCAAACGCTTGGCGATGAGCGAACTGTCCGGCAGAGCGCCGGCCTTGATGGTAATGTCGGAGCCCTCATCAGACACCGACCCGCCCCGATCGGAAATGTCGGCCTGGACGTCTATTTCCGGATAGGCGGCCATGAAGGTGCACAACCCCGCAGCAAGTTCCTGGTTGCGCAGCCGGGCAGGCGAATGCAACCTGATCAAGCCGCGCGGATTACCGCGATTGCTGTCGACGCTGGCCTTGGCGGCCTCGAACTCGGACAACATCCGCTGCGCGTGTTCAAGAAAAATCCGGCCTTCCTCGGTGATGCGGATGGAGCGCGTGGAGCGGGCGAAGAGCCTGACGCCCAATTCATCCTCAAGCGACTGCAGCCGCTTTGAGATCGTTCCTGGTGTCAGCGAGAACTCGTTGCCGACCGCCGACAGGTTTTGCAGAGCCGCCACGCGCTCGAAGATGCGTAGATCCTGAATGTCCATATACCAAACCCAAACGCCTTCCACAGACGCGCCAGATATCGGCCCGACCGTCCAGGCCGGCCATCCACCCGCGTTTGATGGAAGCTCCTCCCCCAAGGCCAACAGCAGATTTTCCGCCGCCAATGTTTGGCGGTCGTTGCTGGTACTGACGGGCCTTACACCAGACCCCGATTGCCTACGGCTGATTTCGTTGTTGGCTCTTGCAGCTTCGGCTCGGGTTTTCGAATTGCCGTCCCCCGACGGCCTGATGAACTTAGTCGTACACCTGAGAAGGTCAATTCGCGCGGGGCGGGCAGGTTTCAATTCGCGAGGTGCTGTGGCCGAAAAATCGATAGGACCCGTTGTCGGAATAGAATGGCGGTGCGTTTGAGTGAGAGGGGACTTTTTATTCGCGGCTTCAGTTGCGCAGTGCCAAGCGGGCCTTAACGTTGCCCCTCAGCGGTTGGCGAAGCACGAATGCATCGCGACCCGGCGCGAGTGCCGCCGGTTGCACACGCCGATAAGCTTGCCTCAATAGAAGCGCAGCAGGCGCTCGATGTAGTCGAGTTCCTCGGCCGGGCGCTGGGCCTCGCCGAGACGTCGGCGCAGTTCGTTCAGAAGTTCGCGGGCGCGCTGGGTGTCGATTTCATCGGGCACCTTCACGGAACTGCCCTGATCGGGCCCGGTTGAGCGCTGCGGGCGGCCGAGCGGATCGCGCGGGGTATCGCCGTTCTGGCCAAAGCGCTGGGGCATGTTCTTCATCATTTCCTGCGCCATTTCCTGGGCGCCCTTGCGCAGCTTGTCGAGCGCGCGCGACTGTTCCTGCATCGCTCCTTCAAGGTTGCCTTCCTTCAACGCCTGTTCGGCATTGCGCATGGCCTCCTGGGCTTCAGCGATCTCCTTGGAACTCCCCATGCCGGCGCCGCGCATGTCGCGCTGCAACTCGCCCAGGCGGTTGCGCAGGCTTTGCTGGCGTTCGCCGAGTTGGCCGGAACCGGGTGGTCCCTTCTGACCTTGACCTTGTTGCTGGCCCTGCTGGCCTTGTTGGCCCTGGCCTTGCGGACCACGGCGCTGTTGGCCCTGCTGCTGACCCTGCTGACCCTGCTGCTCGCCCTGCTGGCCTTCCTTGCGCTGTTCGGAGAAAGTATCGTCCATGAGACGCTGCTGCTTGCCGACCACGTCGCCAAGCTCCTTCATCATTTCCATCTGCTGCACGTTGAGCTCGCCCTGGCCGGCTTGCTGTTCGGCCGACTGAAGACGGTCGAGCATGTCGCGCAACTCGCTCAGCATCTGTTGAGCTGCTTCGCGGGCGCCCGACTTGGCCATCTCCTCGATCTCTTTCATCATGCGCTCAATGTCGTCCTGACTGAGCTGCTGCTGATCGCTGTCCTGGCCATCGGGCATTGCCGGATTGTTCTTGGCTTCCTGCGCCAACTTCTGAAGGTATTCGTTGAGGGCGGTGCGTAGTTCGTCCATCGCCTCCTTGAGTTCAGCGTCCTCGGCTCCTTCCTGGAGCATTTTGGACAGCTTGTCCTGGGCTTCGCGCAGGCGGCGTTCGGCGTCGCTGAGATCGCCGTCCTCGATCCTGATGGCGACGTTCCATAGCTGCTCGATGACGCTGTCGAGGCCCGGGCGCGTATTGTCGCGCTGCAGGCGATAGCTGGCGGTGCGCAAGCCGAGATAGACCTGGACGTCGTCGATGAAACCATCAGGTTCCATGGTCAGCGCATCAAGCGCGCGCACCACGCGGCTGGAATTGCGCGAATCCTCAACAAGCTTGCGGCGTTGTTCGATGATGGCGCGGGCAAACGGCTTCTTGAAGATCCGCTGCGGCAAGTCCATCTCGATGGATTTCGAACTGCCGGTCTGTCCGGCGGCATCGGTGGCTTCGAGTGTCATCACCACCTTGAGGCCGGCCCAGGGGTGGGAACCCAGTTCCAGGTGCGTCACGCCCTCGCCTTCGCGGGCATTCGCCTTGGGCAGAAGCAGCGAGAACTCCGGCGGTCGCGAAAGTGGCAGGCGCGGCCCCTGAAGAGTTTCCTTGCGCGCCCATGCGGTGGCGGGGTTTTCTCTATCAGCTTCCGCCTTGACGATTTTCAACCGTGCCGCAGCGACGCCGTAGTCGTCGGCAACCTTGTAATCGAGCTTCATCGAGCCGCGGCTGGTCGGCTTCGGCGTCTCGGTCAACTCGATCGTCGGCGGATTGTCGGAAATTACCGAAAACGTCCAGGCGGCGACCTCGCGCTCGGCATACATCAAGCGTACCCGCGCGGATGTCTTGAGCGTCCCGCGCAGTTCGGCAACGTCCTTGACGACACCACCGACAGTTTTGGCGGCATCCGCGGCAACCGTTGCAGTGTCTTCGCCGGCGCCGGAGATTTCGAGCCGCACCTGACTGGCGCCTTCGCCGCTGGTGCGCACAATGAGTTCACTTCCTTGCGGGACTTCCACCAAGCCCAGCGCCGCGATGTCGGCGGCGTTCGCCTTGGCGCTCTTGCCGCCGTCGGCAAGCATCACCGGCGGCTTCGTCGTGTAGCCCGGCGGCGTTATCCACGCGTCGATGCGCAGGCGCGAAGCGATCGTCTCAGGTTCTTCGAACCGGAACGCAGCGGTCAGTCGGTCGCTCCATTGTTCGCCGGAAAGTCCGATCAGCGCGACAACTCCGACGAGCAACGCCGCGCGAAGCGCCCAAGGATCGTGACGCGGCGTATCGGGGTGCGGGGCGGCGACGCGAAGCTTTCCAAGAAGTTCGGAAAGACGCTGGCGGTGGGCCTGCCAGACGGCGCGCGTGGCCGGATCGGAATCGCCGGCCGAGAGCGTGTCGTCATATGAGGAGGCCGGACGGTGGGGCACGCCCGAGAGCTTTTCGAGCCGGCGCAAGCCTTCGTCGCGTGACGGCCATGGCGTACGGATCGCAACGACGGCTGCGGCGAGCATCGCTACCGCGAACAATGCAAGGAGCCCCTTGTGGACCAGCGGGCCGAACATCGCCCAGACACCCAGCATCGACATGCCGACAAAGGCTATGACGACGGCCAGCAGCAGCCAGACCCGCGGCCACATCCGCTCGAGGAACAGCATCCAACGGCTGCGCTCGACCTTGCGTTCGAGGGCCTGATCTGCGTGGGCACGCGCAGAACCAGCGGCGCGGGCGCTTTCGGGAGTAGGGGCGTTTTTCATGGCCGTCACACTAGCATGGAAGGGCCCCGGCGATCCTCAAATTTCCGAAGGCTTTTGTTCTTTATTTGTTTTCCAGTCCGGCTGCGCGAGGCGTCCAGGAAATTCCGCTATAGCCAACCGGGAAGTTTGTCCTGGCCGATCAGTTCGTCGTAACCGGGGCGGGGGCGGACGACGGCGACTTCCTCGCCGCGGACCATGACCTCCGGGATGAGCGGGCGGGTGTTGTAGGTCGAGGACATCACGGCGCCGTAGGCTCCTGCCGACATGACGGCAATGAGATCGCCCTCCTTGAACGGCGGCAGCGAGCGGTCGAGGGCGAGATAATCGCCGGTTTCGCAGACCGGGCCGACGACGTCCTGGATGACCGGCGGCATCGATTTCAATTCCTCCGAAACCGGCCAGATGTCGTGATGGGCTTCGTAAAGCGTCGGGCGAATAAGGTCGTTCATGGCCGCATCGACGATGAGGAAGGTCCGGTCGGCACCCTCCTTGACGTGAATGACGCGCGAAACGAGTACACCGGCGTTGCCGGAAATCATGCGGCCGGGTTCGAGAACGATCTTGAGACCGAGGCGGCCGAGGCATTCCTTGACGACGGCGGCGTACTGAGCCGGCGAGGGAGGTATGGGGGCTCCGGCTTCATAGGGGATGCCGAGGCCGCCGCCGAGATCGAGGTGGCGAAGCGGGATACCTCCGGAAATCAGGTCGCGGGCCAGCTCCGCCATCAAGGTGAAGGCATCGCGCATGGGAGCAAGATCGGTGATCTGGCTGCCGATGTGCATGTGGATTCCGGCGATATCGATGCCCGGGAGACTGGCCGCGGCGGCGTACAGTTCGCGCGCGTCGGCAAACGGTACGCCGAACTTGTTCTCGGACTTCCCCGTCGAGATCTTCCTGTGCGTCTTGGCATCGACGTCGGGATTGACGCGGATCGCTATCGGAGCTTCGCGGCCCAGTTCGGTTGCGACATCATTCAAAGCGTGCAGTTCGGGCTCGCTTTCGACGTTGAAGCCGAGAATGCCTTCGCTCAAGGCGAATGCCATTTCGCTGCGGGTCTTGCCGACTCCGGCAAAGATGATCTTGTTTGCTGGCACACCGGCGGCGCGGGCCCGGCGGAGTTCGCCTTCGGAGACGACGTCCATGCCGGCGCCGTGCTGGGCAAGCGTCGCCAAAACCGCCTGATTGGAATTTGCCTTCACCGCAAAGCATATGAGTGCGTTGTGATCTGCGAACGCCTCGGCAAGTACGCGATAGTGGCGCTCAAGGGTCGCGGTCGAGTAGCAGTAGAACGGCGTACCAACGACCGCAGCAACGCTTGCGAGATCGGCATCCTCGGCATGTAGCACGCCGGCCTTATAGGTGAAGTGGTGCATGGAGATCCGTAACACGGCCAAAAAAGACAACGGGGACGACGGCTTGACCGCGTCCCCATAGCAGATCCACCAATACGATTAAATCCTAGTGCTCCGACTCTGACATATGGTTCCCTGCCGGGAACCTGAATGTCAGCCCGGAACATTAGGCAACCTTTTGATTGTGTTCTGGATTCACAAACATCTGACGACATTCCACCCGGGAATCAAATGTTTGATCCAGAACACTAGCGCAGCATGCCGTCGAGAATGAACGGGCGATGCTCCTTCTTTTTCTGTGTACCGGCGGAACCCTCGGCGGTTCCGCTGGCGTCGGGCGAAACGGCAGTTCCGGCAGCCTTGGCTTCCGGTGGGGCATCAAGCGAGCCGCGCACCCCGCAGCCGGCAAGCGGCAGGGCGATGGCGAATGCCACGATAACAATCGTTCTTACGCTCGACATGCGTTTAGCGCCTAACCTTTGAACCGGCTCACGTCCGTGACGAAATCGTCAGGAACGTCCTGTCGCCCGCGAACCTGCTGCCGTTCAGCGTGAGCATACTGCATACGCGCGATCCGGCCCGGTTCCCAGGAACCTAACTTGAGACTTAGCCCGTCTGTCGTTGCTTTTCCAACTGCGCGAGCCAAATTCCAGCGCTTTTTTCAACGTTGTGTGGCGCTGTTCCCGCATAACTCGTCCGGCTGGCGACCGAATTCTCAACGCTCAGCACAGAGAAGACTGCATCGGTGATCCGAGGTTCCACAGAACGCATATCGGATATAGAAAGCGCTTCTAGATCAACGCCTTGCTTCTCTGCGAGCGCGACAATCGAGCCGGTGACGTGGTGCGCCTGACGAAACGGCATCTTCAGTTCGCGGACAAGCCAGTCGGCCAGATCGGTGGCGGTCGAGTAGCCGTATCCAGCGGCCTTGCGCATGGCGTCCGGCTGGGGTTGCATATCCTCCACCATGCCGGTCATCGCGGCCACGGCGACCGTCAGGCTGTCGAAGGCGTCGAAGGCGACCTCCTTGTCCTCCTGCATGTCCTTCGAATAGGCGAGCGGCAGCCCCTTCATGACGATTACGAGGCTGTTAAGGGCGCCAGCAATGCGGCCGACCTTGGCGCGGCACAGTTCTGCGGCGTCCGGATTGCGCTTTTGAGGCATGATAGAAGAGCCCGTGGTGAAGCGGTCGGAGAGTTTGAGGAAGCCAAACTGCGGCGTCGTCCAGAGAACGATCTCCTCGGACATGCGCGAGAGATGCACCGCGCAGATGGTTGCGGCGGCCAACGTTTCGAGGACGAAATCGCGGTCGGATACGGAATCCAGCGAATTTGCGGTCGGCCGGTCGAAGCCCAGCGCAGCGGCCGTCTGCGCACGGTCGATCGGGAACGAGGTGCCGGCCAGCGCCGCGGCGCCGAGCGGGCACTCGTTGAGGCGTTTCCTGGCGTCCTGAAACCGGCCGCGGTCGCGCGCGAACATCTCGACGTAGGCCAACAAATGGTGGCCGAAGGTTACCGGCTGGGCAGGCTGCAAATGCGTGAACCCGGGCATGACGGTAGCGGCATTGGCCTTGGCCTTGACGGCGAGCGCCATTTGCAGGGCTGTCAGGCCCGCATCAAATGCGTCGAGCTGACCGCGGACATAAAGGCGGAAGTCAGTGGCCACCTGATCATTGCGCGAGCGGGCAGTATGCAGGCGGCCCGCCGGTTCCCCGATCAGCTCCTTCAAACGCGATTCGATGTTCATATGGACGTCTTCCAACGCCCTGGAATACTGGAATTTCCCGCTTTCGATTTCCTCGCCAATCTGCTTCAGGCCCTTGTGGATGGCGGATTTATCCTCATTTGTGATGATGCCGACGGCGGCAAGCATCTCTGCGTGGGCCGTGGAGCCGGCCAGATCGTCACGAGCCAAACGTTTGTCGAAGTCGATGGAGGCATTGATTTGCTCCATGATTTCGGCGGGTGACATTTGGAAACGGCCGCCCCACATCTTATTTGCGTCACTGTCGGTCACGGCATCGTGCTCCGTTTTGGGTGGCCTACCGGCCGCCGAAGTCGTATTTCGACGGCCAAGACGTAGCGGTTTGAAGAAACAACTCGGAATCGACGAAGCGATGGAACGAAGCCCGAACGACCCCTCACCACGCGCTACCCGGACGTTTTCGCCCTCAGCGATTTCGTGGCTCGCTTCGACGCTCGCCCTGATCGGTCTGGCGGCGGTATACTTTACTGCTACACCTCCTGACAACGCCGTGACGCGAATTGGCGCAGAAACCGCCGACGCGGCAGTGGCTCCGGCCGCCGAAGCGGCGCGAACCGGACTGACGGCATTCGTGAAGAAAGCGGCGCCCGCGGAATTGCCCGCCGTCACTTTCACTGACGGGGAAGGCGGCGCCAAGAGTCTTGCCGACTTCAAGGGCAAGACGGTTCTATTGAATGTCTGGGCCACGTGGTGTGCTCCCTGCCGGGAAGAGATGCCGGGCCTCGACCGGCTTCAGTCCGAACTCGGCAGCGATAAATTCGAGGTCGTAGCGCTCAGCGTCGACCGCGGCGGCGTCAAAGCCTCGAAGAAGTTCCTCGATCAAATCAATGTCAAATCGCTCGGCACCTATGTCGACGCATCGGGAAAATCGACCAAGGCGCTGAAGATCATCGGCATGCCAACGACACTGCTGCTCGACGATCAAGGCCGCGAAGTCGGGCGCCTCGTGGGACCTGCCCACTGGGACAGCGATGAAGCCAAGAAGCTCATCGAAGCGCACCTTCGGTAGGATGCTGGCCTGGATGGATCGCAGTCGCCGATGCGGCTCAGGCTCCAGCCAATCGCTGGGCAAGCCATAAAACCAGCCGAATGGCCGCACCGACAACGAGACCGATCAACAATAGCAGCATCGATTTGGGTGCCAATTCTCCGATCAGCGTGGCGTTGGCAGCATTGGTGAAGGTTGGGAACCAGTGCTCGATCTGGCCGATGCAGAAATTCAAGACTTCGCGGGAATGGCCGATGAGCCAGCCGAACCAATCGCGCTCGTAGATCGCCAGATAGAAGTAGGTGAGGAGCGCCGCGATCAGCTCGATGACGAGCATGGCGACGGAGCCGGCCAGCGCCAATACGAGCGCCAATGGTCCAGCACCGATGGAACCCGATAGCGAATTCTGCTGCGCCACATCAACCTCCTGGAGCTAAGTTCGTCACGGTTAGCAGCGCAAGTTGGCAGAAATACCGCTCCGGGCCGCAGGCCACACTTCGCGGTTCAGCCACCGCCCATGCGCAACTTGTCCTGGTCCCATTGCTCCATGAACATTCGCGCCTCGACATCGGTCATGTTCTGGAAAACGAAATGGACTTGTTGCATAGGCAGTTCCATAGGGCCGACGCTCTCGTCGCCCTGAGAAACAAGCTTGAGATCGATGCGCCTGTCACCGTCGCGCAGAACGATATCCTCTCCGTCAACAGAGCAGGAAAAATCCCCGATGGCATCGGGAAGCTGACGAATGAATTCATCGCGGCTGATCTGGACCTCGCGGATCAAGACTCCTGACATGTTGTCCTCCTTCGGGCGTTATTGCACTCAAGGATTGCTAACCGGCGGGATCGCTCAATCGTTCCAAGACCTGCTCTGCGATTGACTTCGCCGGCCGCAGGGGCGAAAAGCGCGCGTAACCCTCCAGCCGGGCGGCAACGTGCCGAACTCCGTATCGCCGCGCACCACCCAAACGCCCCATCAATGAATGGAATGCCGCGAATGAGCCACGCCGATCTCATCAAGACAATCGAGGATGCCTTCGAAGCGCGAGACAGCGTCACGACCTCAACCAAAGGTCCGGTTCGCGATGCGGTCGAGAACGCACTCAACCTGATGGACGGCGGGCAGATCCGTGTCGCGGAAAAGGGCGCCGACGGCAATTGGGTCGTCAACCAGTGGGCGAAAAAGGCCGTGCTTCTGTCGTTCCGGCTGAACGACAACGAAGTCATCCCGTTTCAGAAGAGCGGCACGTTCGCCAGCCGCGTGCACGGCTGGGATAAGGTTCCCCTGAAGTACGGCGACTGGCTCGCGGATCAATTCAAGGAAGCCGGTTTTCGCGCGGTGCCCGGGGCCATCGTCCGCCACTCCGCCTATATCGCGCCGGGCGTCGTGCTGATGCCGTCGTTCGTCAACCTCGGGGCCTATGTCGGCAGCGGAACCATGGTCGATACATGGGCAACGGTCGGATCGTGCGCACAGATCGGCAAAAACTGCCATATCTCCGGTGGCGCCGGCATCGGCGGCGTGCTTGAGCCGCTGCAGGCCGGTCCGGTCATCATCGAGGACAACTGCTTCATCGGCGCGCGCGCGGAAGTCGCCGAGGGCGTCGTGGTCGGTGAAGGATCGGTGCTGTCGATGGGCGTGTACCTTGGTGCATCGACGAAGATCATCGACCGTGCGACCGGCGAAGTGCACATGGGGCGCGTGCCGCCGTTTTCGGTCGTCGTTTCAGGAACGATGCCGGGCAAGCCGCTGCCGGACGGAACGCCAGGGCCTGGACTTTATTGCGCCGTGATCGTGAAGACCGTCGACGCGAAAACGCGCTCGAAAACCGGCATCAACGAGTTGCTTCGCGACTAGTGGCCTGTCTCGCCTAGTGGCCTGTCTCGCCTAAATCGTTGTGCTGGCCGCAATCGCTGACGATTTAGGCGAGACATAAAGGCCACTAGGTAAATCAATGGTTTAGTGTGGCGTTCAGCGCGCCTCAATTGACAAATCCTGTGCGGCACCAACAGGTCAATTAAGGCGCGGGGCCACACTAGTGTTCCGACTCTGACATATGGTTCCCTGCCGGGAACCTGAATGTCAGCCCGGAACACTCAGCCCAGAAGACTAGGCAACCTTTTGATTGTGTTCTGGATTCACAAACATTTGACGACCTCCACCCGGGAAT
>JAHJSN010000124.1 GCA_018830445.1 Alphaproteobacteria bacterium
AGCTTGGAGTTCCAAGGCTTGCCAAGTAACCTCAACCCTTCGAACCGGCCGGTGCGGACCCGCATGCCGGGTGGTGTGGCAGGGGAGATGAAGGCGCCAACCTTCATCCCCCTATGCCGATTCGGTCGGAGCGAGCGCCGGTGTCAGCCGCGCTCCGATTCGATCTGGGCGATGGCCTGCTCCATGGCTGTCATCATCTGCGAGCGGACTTCCTCATCCGATACGGTGACGCCCTTGGCATCGAGGTCGGCGCGCACCTTGCGGAAAACGTCGTCATCGCCGGCTTCGGCGAGATCGGCGCGGCGGACTTCCTTCTGGTAGGCGGTGACGTCATCGCCCGAAAGGCCGAGTTTTCCGGCGACCCAGGTGGCCAGAATGTTGTTGCGGCGCGCTTCGGACTTGAATTTCAGGTCCTGGTCGTGGGCGAACTTCTTTTCGAACCCCTTTTGCCGATCGTCGAAGGTCGTCATCTCTAGTCTCCACCTATAGTTGTTGTGGCGCAACTGACACACGCCATGGTAGGTTTTGCGGTGTACGCGCAGGCCGCGGCTGGTGACGATGGCCTACATGTTATTTCCCGTCAATTCAATGGCTTGGCTCCGGGTCAACGATGCCGCAGGGAAGTGGCCGCGTTAACATTGTTTCGCCTGGGACCATCGGCTAGTTTGTTCTGCCCGGATAGCCCATATAACGCATAGAACATGTGTGGCCCCCTGGCCTGGCAATCAAGTCTGCAGTGCGGTGTCCACAGGGCATTGGGATAGCAGTAGTCCCGCAGCGTGCCGACACATATATATAGGTAAACAACAAGCGTAAGGCATGAGCTCGATCATTCTAAAAGGACCAGGCATGAACAGGCGCCGCCGAATCTACGAAGGCAAGGCCAAGATCCTGTACGAGGGTCCGGAACCGGGTACCCTCATCCAGCATTTCAAGGACGACGCGACTGCCTTCAACGCGCAAAAACATGCGCTGATCGAAGGCAAGGGTGTGCTCAACAACCGGATTTCGGAACTGATCTTCGTCAAGCTCAACGAGATCGGCGTGCCGACGCATTTCATTCGCCGCTTGAACATGCGCGAGCAACTGATCCGCGAAGTCGAAATCATCCCTATCGAGGTCGTGGTGCGCAACGTTGCGGCCGGTTCGCTGGCCAAGCGTCTCGGTCTGGAGGAAGGCTCGGCGCTGCCGCGGTCGATCATCGAGTTCTACTACAAGGACGACAAGCTCGGCGATCCGATGGTTTCCGAAGAGCACATCACGGCGTTCGGTTGGGCGGCTCCGCAGGAAATCGACGAGATGATGCAGCTTGCGCTGCGCATCAACGACTTCCTCGTGGGGTTGTTCCTGGGCATCGGCATCCGCCTTGTCGATTTCAAGATCGAGTTCGGACGGCAGTGGGAAAACGATCTGATGCGGATCGTCCTGGCCGACGAAATCAGCCCGGACTGTTGCCGGCTGTGGGACGTCAAGACCAACGACAAGATGGACAAGGACCGCTTTCGCCAGGATCTCGGCGGGATGCTGGAAGCCTATCAGGAAGTCGCCCGCCGGCTCGGTATTCTGAACGAGAACCGCCCGACGGTCGGATCGACGCCGGTCTTGGTTTCCTCCAATACGCCGTCCGGTAAGACGCACTGACCGCGTCGGGCCGATAGCGACATCATAGAGCAGCTTAACATGAAACAGACGTTCAAGCGCCTGGAGATGATCGCGCGCGGCCTCGTCCCGGGGAAACTCAAATCGGCTGTCCGCATTGCCCGCTCTGCCGTCATCACTCAGCCGCTCTCCAAGGAAATGTCGGCTGAATTGGTAGATGGCGCGGAAATCGTCGCCTCGCGCGGAGTCCTCATAGAACGCATGAAGAAGGGCGCCATTGCCGCCGAACTTGGCACCTACCGCGGCGACTTTACCAGACAGATGCTGGCGCGCGCCGAACCCGAAAAGCTGCACGTTATCGATGTCGACTACACAAAATTCGATTCTCGCCTTCTCGATGACCCCCGCGTCGTCAAGCACGAGGGTCTGACGCATCAAGTCATGGCAACCTTCGAGGACGGTTTTTTCGACTGGGTCTATATCGATGCCGATCACTCCTACAGCGGTGCCCTTCGCGACGCCGAGGCAAGCGCCCCCAAGGTTCGGCCCGGCGGCTATCTGATCTTCAACGACTTTGCCCACATCGACCCCTACCTCGGACGCTACGGTGTGCATTGCGCCGTCGTTGATTTCATGGAAGAAAGCCGATGGCCGATGCGATATCTGGCGATGCATCCTGCCGCACTGTACGACGTCGCCCTGCAAAAACCTTCAACGGGTGCCGCAGGTAAGTACTAGTGCTCCGACTCTGACATATGGTTCCCTGCCGGGAACCTGAATGTCAGCCCGGAACACTAGGCAACCTTTTGATTGTGTTCTGGATTCACAAACATTTGACGACCTACACCCGGGAATCAAATGTTTGATCCAGAACACTAGGTTCGTGTCATACAATGGTTTCAGTATCGCTGCGCTTGCAGCTGTGCGCGTCGGACGGTTGAGCGAAGAATATATTGGTTCAGGCGCGGTGCCCTGCTGGCGTCCTGACGAAGCGAGCGGGGAACGGCATGAAGGCCCTAATCAAAATCACGTTGAAGAACGGTGTCCTCGACCCTCAGGGAAAGGCCATCGAGAATGCACTTGGTGCGCTCGGCTTCGTGGGCGTGTCGGGTGTCAGGCAGGGTAAGCTCATCGAACTTGATCTGGCTGCCAAGGACGAAGCGTCGGCCCGCGACGAAGTCGAGCGGATGTGCCAGAACCTGCTGGCCAACACGGTGATCGAGAACTATTCGTTCGAGCTCATGGGCTGATCTGCCAGCCGAAGCCAGAGTGGAGCCGGCGATGGCGAATGAGACCGATGGGAAGCGGGCACAAGCGCAAGTCGATGCTGCTCGTGCGGTTCGGTTCATGGCGGTGAAGGCTAGTATCTTCATCGTGGTTCCGCTGATTGTCGGAGTCGCTGTGGCCTGGTGGGTGCTGCAATGAGTCATGCAATCCAAGTGCGGCGATCATCTGGAGCGGCCCCGGTCGCCGCCGCAGCCTCAGCGCTTTGGGTTTTCGGGGCGGGGCTTGCTCAAGCGGCCGAACCCGCCCTCGACCTCTCGGGCCCGCTCGCAATCACATGCGAAACAAGTGCGGTACTGCTCGATTCGGATCCGTTTGTCGCAAGCCAGGGTGCGATCGACATCGAGCTCAGGCTTGATGATGCAGCCGATCCCAAGGGCCCCGGGCGCTGGAAGGTCATCGATGTCCCCGCTCGGCACAAAGCCTCTTTCATCGGGGGAGTGCGCGAAACCTGCGTGCCGGACTGCCCGTTGACGCGGGGCAAGGACGGGATGCTGCAGCTGTGGTCGCCGAAGCCGCTGGCGCTAAGTCAGCTCGAAGTCGATACGGTGCTGATCCTGGCGACGATCGATCCTACGAGCCTGGAGTTAAAGGCCTCGAATTTCCGCAACAAGGAACTTGCCGGGCTCGAACGCGGCGAATGCAAGATTGCCGGCTCTGGCGTGAAGTCACCTGAGCCTCTAGACCGGGCCACGAAGCCCACCGAAGCCAAACCATCATCGCCGGAGACGACACTCTCAACTGAACCCTCAAAACCCGTTGCCCCCTCCGAACCGGCATCATCTCCACCAACTACGGACAAAAAAGAATGATTCGCGCATCCGTCATCGTCTTTCCCGGCTCCAATTGCGACCGCGACGTCAAGGTCGCTACCGAAGCCGTGACCGGGTTCAAGGCCAAAATGGTCTGGCATGGGGATTCGGAAGTACCAGCGAGTGATTTCATCATCCTGCCGGGCGGGTTCTCCTATGGCGATTACCTGCGCTGCGGCGCAATGGCGGCGCATTCGCCGATCATGCGCGACGTTGTGGCGAAGGCAAAAGCCGGCACGCCGGTGATCGGCATCTGCAACGGCTTCCAGATCCTGCTCGAAGCAGGGCTGTTGCCAGGGGCGCTGATGCGAAATTCGTCGCTGCTGTTCGTCTGCCGCGATGTATTCGTGCGCTGCGACAACAACAAGACGTTCTTCACCAATTGCTATCGCGAAAGGGAAGTGGCGCGTATTCCAATCGCCCATCACGACGGCAACTATTTCACCGATGAGGCAACGCTCGACCGGCTCGAAGGCGAGAACCGGGTCGTATTGCGCTATTGCGATGCCGACGGCGAGATCACCGATCCGGCTAATCCCAACGGTTCGCAGAGGAACATCGCGGGTATCTCGGATGCAACGGGTCGTATCGTCGGGCTAATGCCGCATCCGGAGCGCCTGTTTGAATCCGCTCTCGGCGGCACCGACGGCAGACGCATGTTCGAGAGCGCGGTCGTTTCGGTGATCGAGGCCGCGGCCTGAATGCAGGGGCGGCGCTTTGCGAAACCGACCCTCAGCCGAGCCCTTTCATGAACAGTCCGAAGCGTAGCGTGCCTTCGGGCCAGGGCCCGTGTCCGGAGGTGACGTTGATGTGGCCGCACTCGCCGGCCTCTATCAAATGCGCGCCCCAGAATGCCGACAATTCGCAGGCTCGCGCGAATGCGCAATATGGGTCATTGGAAGATGCGACGAGCATTGCCGGAAACGGCAGGGGCTCGCGCGGCAGCGGGGCAAACCCTTTGAGCGATTTTACCGGGTCGTAGCCGCGGGTCACCGGCCATTTGTCGGCATTGTCGACGTCGGCGGGGGCGACGAGGAAGGCGCCGGCGACCTTGCCGGCCGGCAGGCGGCTTGCGGCGTGGACGGTGGTCGCCGCGCCGAGGCTGTGGGCGACGAGTACGACGGGGCGCCGTGCTGCTTCGACGGCGGCCTTGATGCGTTCAATCCAGGCGTCGAGGCTCGGCTCAAACCAGTCCTCCTGCTCGACGCGCCGGGCGGTTTTCAGGTTGCGCTGCCAGCGGCTTTGCCAGTGGTCATCTTCGGAGCCGGACCAGCCTGGAACGATCAGAATATCGGCTTCGGCAGCGCGCATGGGGGAGAGCTTTCGGGATAGCGCTTTAATAGCGTCCGTTCGAACTATGGGGTTCCGATGCCGCGGTAGATACTTGCCAGCGGCAACGACAATCCGAGGCGGGGAACCTCGATCAAGGCATTCCTGCCGGCCAACTCCAGTGGTCTTTGGGGCATATCACCGAGCGTGCCACCGGCGGGATCTCGGCGAAGCCAAAGCCAGACGATCGGCTCATCCTGGCTTGCAACAATATAGGCTTCGAGTGAGGGGATGGACGCGTATTCGGCGGGCTTTTCCGTCATGTCGGTGCCGACCGAGGACGGCGACAGGACTTCGACGAGGAGTGAGGGTTCGGTGGTCGAAAGGGCTCTGCCGTCACGACCTGCCGCTTCAACGAGTACGTCGGGGTAGCGGACCGTTTCGCCGATTTCAACGGCAAGATCAGTTCCACCGACTTCCCATTTCATGGAGTCTAGCTGTTTTTGGATTTCTACTATAAAGCGGCTGTAAATGCGCCAGTGACCTCTCGTCGTGCCAGCCTGCATGATTACGCTGCCCGCCTTCAACTCATAGCGACCGCCGGTTTGCTCCTGCACCCAGCGCAGGAACTCCGGCTTGCGAAGTTTGAGATCCAGTGGAGCGTTCATGCTCAGTGTCTCCTCATGCGGCCAGTCTAAAGGTACTCCTTGCCGGCTGCAATCGGGGCAACTTCATTTCGCCATTCAGCCGAAGACGCGCTTGAAGATCGTGTCGACGTGCTTCAGGTGGTAGGCGATGTCGAACATTTCATCGAGTTCGCCCGGCGTGAGGTGTTTTGCGACTTCCGGGTCGGCCTTCAACTCGGAGAGGAAGTCGGCGCCGTGCTCCCAGGTCTTCATGGCGTTGCGCTGGACGGCGGCGTAGGACTCTTCCCGGGACAGTCCTTTCTGCGTCAGCGCCAGAAGAATGCGCTGGGAATTGTGCAACCCGGAGAGCTTGTCGAGATTGGCCTGCATGCGTTCGGGGTAAACGACGAGTTTCTCGATGACGCCTGCCAGACGGTTCAGCGCGAAGTCCAATGTCACCGTCGCGTCGGGGCCGATCATGCGTTCGACGGAGGAGTGCGAGATATCGCGCTCGTGCCAGAGCGCGACGTTTTCCATGGCGGGAAGCGCGTAGGCGCGGACCATGCGGGCGAGTCCGGTGATGTTCTCGGTCAGCACCGGATTGCGCTTGTGCGGCATGGCGGATGAGCCCTTCTGGCCGGGGGAGAAATACTCCTCGGCTTCGAGGACTTCGGTGCGCTGAAGGTGACGGATCTCGACGGCGAGGCGCTCCATAGACGATGCGATGACGCCGAGGGTTGCGAAAAACATGGCGTGGCGGTCGCGCGGGATGACCTGGGTCGAAACCGGTTCGGGAGTAAGGCCCAGCTTGGCGGCGACGTGTTCCTCGACGCGCGGATCGATGTTGGCGAACGTGCCGATGGCGCCGGATATGGCGCAGGTGGCGATCTCCTTGCGTGCGCCGACAAGCCGTTCGCGGTTGCGCTGGAACTCGGCGTGGGCAAAGGCGAGCTTAATGCCAAACGTCGTCGGTTCGGCGTGGATGCCGTGGCTGCGGCCGATGGTGAGGGTGTTCTTGTGCTCGTGCGCGCGCTTCTCAAGCGCCGCGAGAAGCCGGTCGATGTCGGCGATCAGGAGGTCGGCGGCGCGGGCCAGCTGGACGTTGAGGCAGGTGTCGAGGACGTCGGAAGACGTCATGCCCTGATGGACGAAACGGGAGTCGGGACCGACGAACTCGGACAAGTGCGTGAGGAATGCGATGACGTCGTGCTTGGTGACGGCTTCGATCTCGTCGATGCGGGCGATGTCGAATTCGGCCACGGAACCCTTTTCCCAGATCGTTTCGGCGGCTTCCTTCGGGATGATGCCGATGTCGGCCATGGCGGTCGCGGCATGGGCCTCGATTTCGAACCAGATGCGGAAACGGGCTTCGGGCGACCAGATGGCGGTCATCTCGGGACGGGAATAGCGCGGGATCATGGGTGGGGTTCTTTTCTTTCTGCTTTCTGACGCGAGCTTGTCACATGCGGGAAGATGGTCATCGTTGTTGGTTTAGGGGGGCAGCTACCACCCTGGAAGCGGCCGAGGCAATGGCCCTTTGGATATCTTTGGCAGCCCTATCCGGAGGATTCACCGAATCGCTCACGGTATGACGGCGGGCCGCGCCAGCCCACCGGCGCCGGTGCCGCCTCGTAGATCGCGCGGGCAATGGCGCGGGCAAGGGTGTCGGCGGCGGCGCTGCCAAGGCGCGCGAGCCCGGTAATGGGGTCCTCGAGTGCAACTTTACCCGTCGCGAGCGTAAAGACGACATCTCCGTCGAGCGGTGTATGCACGGGATGGATGGCGCGGGCGAGGCCGGTCTGCGCCATGATCGCCAGGCGGCGGGCGGTGCGTTTGTCGAGCCTGGCATTGGTGGCGACGATGGCCAGCGTGGTGTTTTCAGCCTCCGCGCCCTTGAGTGGTGGCGGCTCGGGAGGTCCGGTCCAGCCAGGCGGCGGTCCGTGGCCGCCATATTCGCTTGCCCGTTCGAAGGGATGGGCCCAGAAGTGGCGCGTGCCGCCCATCGTGACCGTGCCGAGCGGATTGGCCGCGACGAGGGCGGCCACCTTCAAACCGCTGCCGAGATCGGCCGAAGCGCTGCCGAGCCCGCCGCGCAAGTTGGCCGTCGTTGCCCCGAAACCTGCGCCCGCGCTTCCCAGGCTGAAGTCTCCGCGCGTGGCTCCGGCGCAGGCGGATTTTGCAAGCCGGGCGTAATTCTCCGAGAGATCCTGCTTGGCGCCGCCGTTCAGGAGGTCGAACAGGATCGCCTGGGCGACGATCGGGACGCAGGCTTCGCGCACGGCAAACCCGATCCCCTTCGCCGCCAGCCAGTCGCGCACGCCGGCGGCCGCGGCAAGTCCGAAGGCCGAGCCTCCCGAAAGTACAATGGCATTCACTTCATCGACGGTTCCGTCGGGGGACAGCGCATCGGTTTCCAGCGTTCCAGGTCCACCGCCGCGTACGTCCACTGCGGCTACTGTTCCTTCAGGCGCCAAGACGACGGTTACTCCTGAGCAAATTGTCGCATCATGGGCGCTGCCGACGGCGATGCCGTCGATGTCGGTCAACAGGTTTCGCAACGGGGTTTCGGTCATGCCAGACTTCAAAATCCAAGAGCTGCAAGGCGATAGGCCCGGGCGGTTCAACGCTGGTCTGCAAAGTCGAAACGGCAAGGAATCGAAGCGACTTCACGAGATCTTACAAGAGTGCAGCCGAGCGTCCAAAAGGTGACTTGCCAGCATCAAACGGCAGACTTAATGCAGCCCGACAAGAACATGCCTCGATTGGCATTGTGCAGTGCCGAAGTCAGCTTCGGTGTGTGTTGGTTCGTCGCCACTGCCGGTTACTATCGGAACAGCAGTGGGTTGATCGGTGGGGCAGGATGCGTACATGCTAGAGAACCAAGCGGGGCCAAACCCGGTTGGCCGCTGGTTTGAATCGCTGCCTGACGGACGCCGACATGCCAGCAGGGAAACGGAAAAAAGGATCGCAGAATGAATGCGAGTGTGGCGCAAGAACTCGTCGAACTGAACGGCTTGATCGATGAAGTCGACGACCCGCGTGAATGTTATGCAGCCGTGTGCGATTGCATCCGCAAGCACCGGGAAGCCGGCAATGAGATCCCTGAGGATCTCGCGCGGCTGGAACGCGTGATGTTGACGGAATGCCTGTCGGCGTCCCAGGGACGCTAAAACGGGCTACGGGACCAACGAATACCGGCTGGCGCTTGGTGCGCCGGCGCAATCTGGTTCAGGGAAAAATAACAAGCCGATAACAGGTTGGAGCCCTATCGATGGCGTCCGCTCCAGGAGAGCCGGGCGCCGCTTTTTTCTGGCGGCTTTGCGCGCCAATACGGCGCCAGCTTGGGTTGGGGATGATGCCCCTGCTTCGGCTTTGTTGGCGCGCTCCAGATGCCCACCGCTTCGCGGCATCCGCGCGATGGCGGGTCTCTGCGGCAGCTTTGGTTGCCCAACACTTTGGCTTGGGTGACCCACGCTTCCTTTGCTCAACACTCATTACTGTTCCCAACATGCGGCAAGCCGATGTTGGTGCGCAAGCTTGTGTTGACGGTCTAAAGTCATGTGGAGCAAGCATCCGCGCTTGTCAGTGGCGCTTTTGATGCCGACTTCCTGGTGCCCACACTTCCTAAAGTCGTGTGGGTCGAGCATGCGCGCTTGTTGATTGCGCTTTTGATGCCCACCCGCATCCGCGCTTGTCAGTGGCGCTTTTGATGCCCACCCGCATCCGCGCTTAGTCTTTCGGCCAGATCTTTTCGAGTTTGTAGCCGGCCATTCTCAGATCGCCGTTGTCGTTGAAGCGCTGGCGCAGTTCAGGCGGCTGGTAGCGGCTTCTCGATTGCAGCATCAGCCAGGGTGCGCGTGAGAAGAACGGCGGTCCGCCGAGGGTTGCGGCGATCTCGCGGCCGTCGAGCGATCTGGCGTATTTCACCGCCTTCATCACCTGCCAGAAGCCGGCGACCCAATCGGGGTGGAAAGCCGTGTAGGCCTTGGCGCTTTCGGGCGGTTTGCCGAGGTAGAAGGGTTGCCGTTTGACGGCGAAGGCTTCGGCTTTCGCAGACAATTCAGGAAGCGAGTCGGGGAGAGTCGCATCGTCTGGCAGGGTGAAGTAGTAGAATTTCCCATTCCAGCCAAGAAGCGTCGCGGCGGCCAGGATCGGTGCTGCCCATGGAGCATGTCCAATGTAGATGACGGACGATTCCGGATGGCGCCCCATTTCGGCGGCCATTGCGCCGACCTCATCGGGAAGTGGTGGTCCGCCGTTCGAAAATAGAACGTTGCGGATCTCGTTATCTGGCGGGGGCAGCAATTTTCCCCATCGCGCTTCTTCTTCCGGGGTCGCCTGGAAGCCTCGATGCAATTGCGTCTGCAATGCCCGGGCGGAGGCGGCGGCTGGCGGGTAATCGGGTGCAAGAACGATAACATTCCGGGGGGATTCGGCGGCAATCGCGAAGGCCAGACCGGTTACGCTGCTGCCTGTGCTTGATAGGCAGAAGAGGGTTAGTGCCGAGGCCGTTCTCGTGATGCATGGCGTGTCGATAGGCACCTGCATGACAAGGATGTTTTCTTCAGCGTAAGCGACGGCGGCATCTTCGGCCGGTTCGACTTCGGCCACATTGCACCGGCCCGTCAAAACGAGAATCGGTTTGCGTGAGGCGATGCGTTTGACGCGGGCGAACGGCTTCGCGTCGGTTCCAGGTTCGCATGCTTCCCGCGTCACCTTGAGCGGCCACCCCATGACGCCCCCGTCTTCGTTGATGATGGCGACTTCGTCTTCGACGGCGCGTTGGAGCGCATCCATCATCTCGCCGTCGCCGATGACAGCGATTTCGGTGGGTGAAGCGAGTTTGACGGGAGGTTCGTCGGTGGCGATTGCGGCGGGGCTTGCACCGAGCAGAGCGGCGATAGCAACGCCAATGAATTTCATTTGGGACATTTCATCTCCCGTTTCGTCATCACCGCGAAGGCGGGAACCCAATCAAACCCGCACCGACAAGTAAGGGCTCGTTTTCGAACGGCATCATGTGCGTATTCTATTCGGTTTACCGCAAACTCGACAGCTCGTTTCAAGTTGCCATTGATAGCAGCCAGCAGCGTGCTTAGGTTCCCGCCTGCGCGGGAATGACGATGCTGCTTGTTGCTGCCGGTCGCCATGAAAAAGGCGCCCGCGGGTGGGGCGCCTCATTGGTTTTTCGGGCCGTAGTGGCTGGCTTTTTGTTCGTCAACACTCGACTGCTTGGCACTTCGCAGTCTCGTGCCAGATGCAAGCTGGTGTTGAGCGGTCAATTCTCCACGTAGGTGACGCGGTCGCCGGTGTTCTGCCAAGTATAAATCGTGTAGTCGAGGCGGTTGACGTCGCCCTTGTCGTCGAAAGCAATCTTGCCGATGACGGTTTCGAATTCCTTGCCGGAGCGCATCTGATCGGCAACGGTCTTGGGGTCGGTCGAACCGGCGGCTTCGGCTGCCTGTTTGATGATCTGAACGACGGCGTAGGAATAAAGCGTATAGGCTTCGGTGGAGACGCCCTTCTCCTCGAACTTCTTCAAGGCGTCGGCGGCTTCGGGGCGCTTCCTCGGGTCGGGCGCGAAGGTCATCAGCGTGCCGACAGCGGCGTCGGCGCCGGCGATGGACGCGAACTCGTCGGTGGCGATGCCGTCACCCGACATGAGGGTCGCGGTCAGGCCCTGGTCGCGCATCTGGCGTGCGATCAGGCCGCCTTCGGTGTGGACGCCGCCGAAGTAGACGAGCTGGGCGCCGGCGTCCTTCATCTTGGCGATGAGGGCGGAGAGATCCTTCTCGCCGATGTTGATGCCTTCGTAGATGACTTCGGTGATGCCGGCAGCGTTGAGAGCCTTCTTGGTTTCGTCAGCCAGACCCTTACCGTAAGGCGTCTTGTCGTGGACGATTGCAACCTTCTTGTCGGTGAGGCTCTTTGCGATGTACTGGCCGGCGACGGTTCCCTGCTGGTCGTCACGGCCGCATACGCGGAAAACGTTCCACAGCTTGCGGTCGGTCACCGTCGGGTTGGTCGAGGCGGGCGTGATCATCAGCATGCCGTTCTCGTTGTAGATTTCGGACGAGGGGATCGAGACGCCGGAGTTGAAGTGTCCGACGACGAACTTGACGCCTTCGCCCGCCATCTTGTTGGCGACCGAGACGCCCTGTTTGGGATCGGAAACGTCGTCTTCGAAGACAAGCTCGACCATCTTGCCGTTGATGCCTCCGGCGGCGTTGACGTCCTCGACGGCCTGCGCGGCACCATTTTTGAGCTGGGCGCCGAACGCCGCGTTGGGCCCGGTCAGAGGACCGGCTACGCCCATCTTGATGACGTCATCGGCGTTGCTGGAGCCGCCGGTTCCGGAATCGCCACAGGCCGTAACCGCAAGCGCGGCAAGCGCGCCGAGGCCCGCAATCAGGAATTTACGCATGTTGTCTCTCCTAGTGTTCTGGATCAAACATTTGATTCCCGGGTGGAGGTCGTCAAATGTTTGTGAATCCAGAACACAATCAAAAGGTTGCCTAGTGTTCCGGGCTGACATTCAGGTTCCCGGCAGGGAACCATATGTCAGAGTCGGA
>JAHJSN010000011.1 GCA_018830445.1 Alphaproteobacteria bacterium
CCTGTTGGTGCCGCACAGGAGTTGTCAATTGAGGCGCGCTGAACGCCACACTAAGCCATTGTTTTGGCTAGTGGCCTTCATGTCTCGCCTAAATCGTCAGCGGTTGCGGCCAGCACGCCGATTTAGGCGAGACAGGCCACTGGCTCAAGAACCGGTTTCCAGATGACACTGAAGATCCGCATCATTCCCTGTCTCGACGTCAAGGATGGACGCGTCGTGAAAGGCATCAACTTCGTCGATCTGATCGACGCGGGCGATCCCGTCGAGGCAGCGGCGGCCTACGATGCGGCCGGGGCCGACGAACTTTGTTTTCTCGACATCACCGCCAGCCACGAAAACCGCGACACGATTTTCCACATCGTCGAAGAGACGGCGCAACGATGCTTCATGCCGCTGACGGTCGGCGGCGGCGTGCGCACGGTCGAGGATGTGCGCAAGCTTCTGGAAGCTGGTGCCGACAAGGTGTCGATCAACACTGCGGCCGTGAACCGGCGGGAGTTCGTCAAGGAAGCCGCCGAGAAGTTCGGTGCGCAATGCATCGTCGTGGCGATCGACGCCAAGAAAGTCTCGGGGCCGGGAGAGCCGGACAAATGGGAAATCTTCACGCATGGCGGGCGCAAACCAACCGGGCTCGATGCCATCGATTACGCCAAGGAAGTCGTCGCGCTGGGGGCCGGTGAAATCCTGCTGACGTCGATGGACCGCGATGGAACCAAGGCGGGGTTCGATAACGACCTGACCCGGGCAATCGCCGATGCCGTGCCGGTTCCGGTGATTGCTTCAGGCGGCGTCGGCAATCTCGATCACCTCATCGATGGCGTGCGCCACGGACATGCGAGCGCGGTGCTGGCGGCATCCATCTTTCACTTCGGCACGCACACGATCGGTGAAGCCAAGCGACATATGGCGAAGGCCGGGCTCGACATGCGCATGGATGGCGTGGATTGAGGGATTGAAGCCGTTGACGCTGCCGTTCCGGGCCAATGCGGCGAAATGTTGCGTCGCAATATTGCGCCTTGCCATAAGCGCTTAAGGTGGTAAGGCTCAGCTGCAACTTGAACCGGCGTGGAGGCCCGTTGCGGCCCGGTCGCGCGTGAGCGCTTCCTGCTTCGTGCTCAGTGCCGGTTCGCGTAACAGGAGGACCACATTGATGAAGTCGAAAATCGCAGTCGGCCTGGCGGGCGTTGCCGCCGCAGGTTTCATGGCCTTTGCGGCCGCTCCGGCCGTCGAAGCCGGGCACCATCAGTGCTCGATCATCGGCAAGTTCGACCGCAACCGCGACGGCAAGCTCAACGTTTTCGAAGCCAAGCGGGCCGGTAAGGCCGTCTTCGCTGCCATCAACAAGGACGGCGACCGTACGCTGGAGCCGTCCGAAGTCAGCGGCCGCATCGGGCCGGAAACGTTCGACAAATACAATAGGATCAAGCGCAAAGGTCTCGATCGCGTCGAGTGGACCCGTCTCGTCAAGGCGCGCTTCTACGCCGCCAACCGCGACGGCGACCGCACGATCGAGTGCGATGAACTGAAGACGAAGGCAGGCCACCGCCTTCTTGCGGTCATCTGGCACTAGTTTTCGCTCACGGGCCGGTTCGGGCACCCGGTGGGTGCCCTGGCCCTCCGCGGGGGCGCCGAAGGATCGGCGGGTCGCCTTGCTCCCTGAGCCTGCGGCTCTACGGGTTGTTTTTCGCTCACGGGCCGGTTCGGGCACCCGGTGGGTGCCCTGGCCCTCCGCGGGGGCGCCGCTCGTTTCGTCAACACTCAGCAAGCTGGTGTTGAGAAGTGTTTATGGTCAACACTCAGCAAGCTGGTGTTGAACAGCGGCGGGTCGCCTTGCTCCCGGAGCCTGCGGCTCTACGGGTTGTTTTTCGCTCACGGGCCGGTTCGGTTCGAAGGGCTCACGGATATGACGAACGCCGGTTCCTATTTCCTGGGCGCCGGCGTTTTGTCTTCCATGGGGCACAGCTCCCGTATCGGGCATCGCCAGCACTCGGGTTTGCGCGCCTTGCACAGGTAGCGCCCGTGCAGAATCAGCCAGTGGTGGGCGGGAACGCCGTATTCCCCTGGAACGATTGCCAACAGATCGCGTTCGACATCGCCGGGTGTCTTGCCTGAAGAAAACCCGAGACGGTGGGCGATCCGAAAGACGTGGGTATCGACGGCCATCGCCGGCTTGCCGAACCAGACGTTCATGACAACGTTGGCTGTCTTGCGCCCGACGCCGGGGAGACTTTCGAGTGCCGCGGCATCCGCGGGCACTTCGCCATCGAACTCGTCGATCAGTTTTTGTGAGAGGGCGATAACGTTTTTTGCCTTGTTGCGGAACAAGCCGATCGTTTTGATGAGCTCACGGACTTTGTCCTCGCCGAGGGCAACCATTTTTTCGGGATTATCTGCGGCGGCGAACAGGTGTCGGGTCGCCTTGTTGACACCGGCGTCGGTGGCCTGCGCCGATAAAACGACTGCAACCAGCAGGGTGTAGGCATCCTTGTGTTCGAGCTCGCCCTTGGGTTCAGGCTCTATTTCAGCGAACCTCTCGAAGATGGCCTTCACCGTTGCCGGGTCGATTGACGGCCTGCGGCGTTTGCCGGATTTGGCGGCTGTTGCGGTCGGCTTTCGAGCGGCGGCGTTTTCCGCCGGTTTCGGCTTGGCTGCCTTCAAGGACTTGTTGCCATCGGGTTTGGCGGCCACTTTCTTCGCAGACCGGGATATTGTCGCGGGGCCCTTGGATTTGTCGACTTTGTGGGCTTTCATTGGCGGTAGCTTTTCTGGTCCGTGGTTGCGAGCGGGCGGAGATATTCGGAGAATCCCCCAACATGGATGAGGCACAAAAGGAACCCGACTCGGCGTTCACGTTCAACGCTATTCTGACGCCTCACAGGTCGCTCAGTCCGTTCGGGTTCATCGTTTTGATGGCGGTCATTTCGCTGGTCAGTTTTACGGTGGGCTTGTTCTTCCTGATGCTCGGAGCGTGGCCGGTGTTCGGATTTTTCAGTCTTGACGTGCTGCTCATCTATTACGCCTTCAAACTCAACTACCGCGATGGCCTCGCCTACGAAAAAGTCGAACTGTCGCGCGAACGCCTGCGTTTGACGAAGGTCGATCCCAAAGGAAAGCAAGTGAGCTTCGATTTCAATCCCTATTGGGTCAAGGTCGGTCTCAACGAGGAGCATGACGGGCGCACGATCATGTGGCTTGCCTCGCATGGCCGCGAGATGGTGTTCGGTCATTTTCTCTCCGACGAGGAGCGCCGCGAATTCGTTGCGGCGCTCGGTTCGGCACTGACGACGGCGCGCACCGTTCCGGGTTGATGGAGGCCGCCCGACTTTCGGCTGCGAGCAAGAATCGGGTCGCGCGAATCCATTTCAACGGCAACAGTGAAACAATCGCCGGGCTCGGGAGATTGCCGAAATGGATGACGCTGCCAAAGCCGATATACGTCGCGTGCCGACATTGGGCGACGGCGTGCAGGACCGTGACTACCAGATGGTGCGCAGGGCCGTTTCCTATCTCAGGGAACATGCTGCCCAGTCGTCCGAAGCGACCCGGCTTGGCGGGCTTGCGCGGCACCTGGGGATCTCGCCATCGCACTGCCAGCGGCTGTTCAAGCGCTGGTGCGGGTTGTCTCCGAAAGAGTTTTCTGCAGCGATTGCAATCGATCATGCGCGCGGGCTGCTCAAGCGCAACGCCAGCGTTCTGGAGACGGCGCATGCGAGCGGGCTGTCAGGAGCGGGTCGGCTGCACGATCTCTTCGTAACCCATGAAGCGATGACACCGGGCGACTACAAGCGGCGCGGAGAGGGGATCGCGATGGGCTGGGGTGCGCACCTCACGCCGTTCGGAATTGCCGTGGCGGTGGCGACGGAGCGGGGGCTTGCCGGCCTGGCGTTCGTCGATGAAGACAAGGGGCAGACAGCAGACGACGCCCTTTGCGACCTCATGAAAAGATGGCCGCGGGCGCGGTGCAACGAAGCGCCTGACGTCACACGGACCTATATCGAAAGAATCTTCGATCCGTCGCGGTGGTCGCCGTCGGAGCCGGTGCGGCTCGTCATGATCGGCACGGAATGGGAGGTGAAGGTATGGCAAGCGTTGCTGAGAATTCCGATGGGTCATGCAGCCAGCTATCGCGATATCGCCGAGCGCGTTTGCACCGCACGGGCGGCGCGGGCGGTCGGCATGGCGGTCGGACGCAATCCGCTGTCGTTCGTGGTGCCTTGCCACCGGGTGCTGCGTAGCGATGGCGGGCTTGGCGGGTATCACTGGGGCGTGACCCGCAAGCTTGCGCTGATTGGCTGGGAAGCGGGGCGGGTGGCATGCGGGCCGGAGGCGTGAGTCGAGGTTGCCCGGCTTCAATCTGAGGCTCACCTGCGAGTTATCCATCGGAGTATTCGCCTGCATAGCAACTTGTCCATGGACGCAATGGACGGCGTTGTTCGTGGAACGAGCCCTGGGCTCATAGACGCGTCGGATGGCTGCCGATCAGAGTTGATGATTGCAGGGCTCGGTTATAGCAACACGAGTTGTCATGATCCTCGATATCGCAGCGCTGCACCAACAACCGTCGAGATGTCGCAGGCGAAATATATTGCGCACATAGATATATTCGAATATTAGAATTATATCGTCAGCGTCACCGAACAGGTCGGGGGTCGGTGAATGATCGAACAACAATCATTGGATGTTTAGCCGCGAATCTTGGGCATTTTGCGTTTCAGCGCTGACCGCCGCCGCGGCTTGATCGAGGAGGAAACTACCATGTCATTGAAAACATTGGCGACTACGGCTGCGATCGCATTGTTGCTTAGCGCAGGCAACGGGTTCGCCGCTGAGGCAGAAGCAGCTTCAAAAACGAGTGAAGTTCCGGCTGCAAATGCTCATGCACATGCAGCGCATGCCAATCCGGTAAAGGATGCCCTGAGCACGGTCATTGACACCTCGGGCTGGTATGATGCGGCAGGGCCTGTCGAGCCTGGTCACGTCGAGACGTTCAACCCGATCCAGCCGGCGGATTGGGCGAAAATTCCGAACCCGAAAACACACTCGATCGTGCATATGTCCGCGACCAACCCGGAACATTATGCACAATACATGACGCCCGAATTCGCAATGCAGTTTGCCGATCCCGCCGCATGGATGAACTTGGCAAATCCTGCTTCCTACAGCGAGTTCGTCAAGGTCGTATCTGACCCGGAAACGATGAAGTACTGGTCCCAGCCTGGTGCCTACATGCACGGCTTGAATCCGAATGGCTACGTGCAGATCTTCAACCCTGCCAGCTACATGAAGCTCGCAACCGCGGCTACGACCAACATGGTATCTGACAAGGGTTGGGGCAAATACAATGCATTCAATCCATTCAACATGATGAAGCAGATGACGGATTCGATGACGACTGCAATCAAGACGACTGCCGGCACCGCGAAGGACGCCAGCTAAGTCAGTCCGCGCAAGTCTGATCAGATTTGCGAGCTGGATATTAGAAATGCGAGAAGCCTGATTGCCAAATGCGATCAGGCTTCTTTGTTTTTATCTGACGATCCTGGTCAAGTTGCGCTTCACGTCACTATTTGCCGTGTACTCCGGCAGCCCGCCACGGAAATCGTGGGCGCAGTGGCGGCAGCCGGGATCGCTAAAGCCTCACAGCCAAGGACGGCTTTGTTCGGCCTGCTTCTCGTAGGCGTCGATCTTCTCGGTCTTCTGCAAGGTGAGGCCGATGTTGTCGAGGCCGTTCATGAGGCAATGCTTGCGGAAGGGGTCGATGTCGAACTTGATGACGCCGCCGTCGGGTCCGCGAATTTCCTGCGCTTCGAGATCGACCGTCAAGGTTGCGTTGGCGCCGCGGCGGGCGTCGTCCATCAACTTGTCGACCTCTGCCTGGGGCAGGCGGATCGGCAGGATGCCGTTCTGGAAACAGTTGTTGTAGAAGATGTCGGCGAAGTCGGGAGCAATCACGCAGCGGATGCCGAAGTCCAGCAGCGCCCACGGGGCGTGCTCGCGGGATGAGCCACAGCCGAAGTTGTCGCCGGCGACCAGGATGTTGGCGTTTCGGTAGGCCGGCTTGTTGAGAACGAAATCCGGGTTCTCCTTGCCGGCTTCATCAAAGCGCATTTCGAAGAACAGCGACTTGCCGAGGCCCGAACGCTGGATCGTTTTCAGGAACTGCTTCGGGATGATCATATCGGTGTCGATATTGCGGATAGGCAGCGGAGCGGCAACGCCGGTCAGCGTCAGGAACTTGTCCATGTCTTATCTCCCGAAAGGGTGCCTCTTCGGCGAGGCCCCGGCGTGTTTCTTCAGACCCGCAGTCCGTCGGACAGTGCGCGAAAATAGCCCTCGGCGGCGTAGAGATCGTCGATGCGGAGCTGGTCGGCGTCCGGTTGCTGACTTGCGAGCCGGCTGAGTGCTCCGCGGTCGAGGGATTCAAGACGCCTTTTAACGCCAGCAAGGCGGCGTCCGTCAAGGCGGTGTTCTAGGACGTCAACCATTGTGGCGACGTATCCGTGGATGCGGCCGAGTTCACGGCTGGCGGCGCGGCGGGCAGTGCGGGCCTGAGGGCTGGAGGGCGGTGTTGCCTCGCCGGTTTGGTTTTCCCGGCCGGATTCCAGCTGGGACAACGCTTCGGCGGCGCGTGCCAGGGTGTCGGCGATCGCTTCGGCGTAGGCGGCGATGCGCTGGCGTCGTTCGGGTTCGATGTCGGACAAGGCGTCAATCCAGCGGTGGATGACTTCCGCAAGGCTCAGAAGTTTCTTTGCAACGTCGGCCCACCGCATCGGGAATGGTTCCGCTAAAACGTTCCTTCATCAGGAAAGTCTAATCGGCGGTGTTCAAGCGGGGATAAGCAACCTGGGCAAGTGCCGCCGTCACCGGGCGTCCGGTCCACTGGTGTCGAAGGTCGGCGATCACTCAGCTCGATCGATTCAGCGCACCGAAGGGTCGGCATAGCATCGGCGCATATATACGCATCGATGCGAGCCGCCGAGGTGCATCATGTCGCCCTTGGCCGGTGCGATGAAGCTGCAGATCTCTTCAAGTCCGGTATCGTTCAGCCAGCCGTAGCGGCGGCCGCGCTGCACGGCGAAGCAATCGGCGGTTTCTTCGTCGGGGCCACGAAACTGGTGGCCGCATTCATGCGCGTAGATCCATTTCTTCACAGGCGTGGAAACGCGAGACAGAAGCTTCGGGTTCATGATCAGGAAGCCCGGGTATGCCGCGCCGTAGTCGTCGAGGTTCGGGTCGAGGACGGTCGGGCGCCTGCCGCAGAGCTGGGTATCGCCGTCGAGTTTCAGGCCGCCAGCCGGCAGGATACGCGCGTCTCCGCCGACATACTCGACATACTCCTCCGGTGTCGGGGGATTGTCGGCAGAAACCGGAATGACGCAGAAGGATGTGACCAGGGCAAACCCGACCGCAATCGCAGCAAGCTGCATTAGAAGCTTGGATAATTGCATACTCGCCCCTGAAAAATCCTGCAGTCGCCGCCTGTTGTCCCGGTACGGCGGACGTCGTAGTTGCGCATGCTGGCCTGAAATGCCCGTCAGTTCAAGCCATGGCGACGATTAAACACTGTTTGATCCAGATTTTCGGGTGTTTGAGGTCCGAAGTTGCCTAACTGCGGTGTGACGGCCGATGTCAGTCAGAATTGAACTCATATCTTCACGGCAATGAAGATCGCTTCACGCAGGGTGATCTGGGGCGCGCCTTCAAGCACCCTGGGCTTCAGGAATGCGGACAGGTGGGAGGGTTCGTCGAGGATCTTGCGCAGTTTCTGAACAGTTTCGGCAGAACAATGCATCCGTTCAACCCACGGTTCGAAGGCCATTTCCTTCTCGATGAGTTCTTCGTCGCGCAGCCCAAAGTCTTGGCGGGTGAATATTCCTTTCCATTCCGTGGTGCTGAGTGCCCGTGCGTGACTTGGATCGCGCAGGCGCTCGAAATCGTTATAGGCCTCGCCAGCCGCGGCCTCCTTGGCGGCATCCAGTCCAGGAAGATTCTCTGAATCAGGGGCTACGTTGTCGACGATTGCCAGTATCCCACCGGGGCGCAATACCCTCCGAGTTTCGCTAACAAAGCGTTCGATGTCGGGGAAATGATGGGCGGCGAGGCGGCAGGTCACCAGGTCGAAATTCGCCGCCGCGAACGGCAGGCTTTGGGCCTCCGCCGGTGCGGTTTTCAGGTTGGACAGGCCGCGTTCGGTGGCGAGCTTCGCGGTTTCAGCGAGCATTTCGGTGGTGATGTCGCTGGCAAGAACCTTGGCGACGTGCGGTGCGAACGCCGCTGCGGTGTGGCCGGCGCCGGTGGCGACGTCGAGTGCGCGCCAGGATTTCTGTGGAGCGGACAGCTCGACCAGGCGGGTGAGGCTCTTGCCGCTGCGGTGGACTTCGCATTCGGCATAAGCCCGCGCCGCTGGTCCGAACTGGCGTTCAACGAGGGATTTCGTCATGACTTATTCTGATCGATTTCCAATTGTGCAAATCCAAATCAGCGCATCATTCTTCGAGCTGACGGGCCGAAAGCCTCCGCATCGGCGAGACTGGTGCCGGGGCGCTATAGGGCGCCTTGTTCCCCGATCGCCTGCGGCGATGGAAGTGTTCGTACAATGTTCGTCTGTCAGCGGTAGCCGCCGTCACTTGGTTTCTTCGGGGGCGCGATGATAGATGTCATCGGAGCGGATGATGTCGTCTTCGCCCAGGTAGGTTCCGATCTGCACCTCGATCAATTCGAGCGGGACCTTGCCGGGGTTTTCGAGCCGGTGCCATTGCGTGGCGGTTATGTAGACGCTCTCGTTTTCGCGGACGAGCTTTTCGTCCTCGCCGATGAGGACGCTGGCAGTGCCCTTCACCACGATCCAATGCTCGGAGCGGTGGTGGTGCATCTGGGTCGACAGGCGTCCTCCGGGTTTGACGTGCAATAGCTTCACCTGGAAGCGCTCGCCGGAGGCAAGCTGCTCGAAGAAACCCCACGGGCGGTGGTTTCGCAGGTGCTGTTCGTGATGGCGGCCATCGCCGAGCTTGAGGCGCTGCACCACCTTGGAGACGTCCTGGGCCCGGTTCTTGTCGGAGACGAGCAACGCATCGGGCGTTTCGACGATGATCATGTTGTCGAGGCCGATGGTGGAGACGAGGCTGCGCGTCGAGTAGACGTAGGAGTTGGTCGTGTCTTCGAATACCACCTGCCCGGGCGCCTTGGCATGGCCGGCGGCGACGTTGCCGTGCTCGTCGGGCGACCCGAGGTCGGCCAGAGACGACCACGAGCCGACGTCGCTCCAGCCGATGTCGATCGGCAGTACCGCGGCCTTGGAGGTCTTTTCCATGACCGCGTAGTCGATCGACAGCGATGGGCTCTCGGCGAAGCTCTTCTCATCGAGCCGCAGAAACTCCAGATCGGGCTGCGCGCCGGCCAACGCATTCTCGGCGCAGGCCAATATTTCGGGCTGCAGGCGTTTCATCTCCGCGAGGAAGGTGGCGGCATGAAGTACGAAGATGCCGCTGTTCCAATAATAGCTGCCATCGGCGAGATAGCTCCGGGCGGTGTCCGCATCGGGCTTTTCGGCAAACCGCTCGACGTTGAAGGCGGACTTCTCGAAGCCATCAATCGGCGAGCCCTTGCGGATGTATCCGTAGCCGGTGTGCGGGCTGTCGGGGGCGATGCCGAACAACACCAGCCGGCCGCCTGCGGCGACTTTGGCCGCGGCGTTGACCGCATTGCGGAAACCGGCTTCGTCACGAATGACGTGGTCGCTCGGCATCACGACGAGGATTGCCTCGGGGTCCGTCTTGACCGCGGCTGCGGCCGCGACCGCGATTGCCGGAGCGGTGTTGCGCGCGACCGGTTCGAGGATGATTGCCGATGGCGTGACGCGGACATTTCTTGCCGCGTCGGAGATCAGGAAGCGGTGGTCGTTGTTGGCCAGGATGACCGGGGCTGCATATCCATCGCTCGAAGGAAGCCGCTGCAAGGTTGCTTCCAGAAGGCTGCGGTCGTCGTTCGCGCCAAGGTTCAAGAACTGCTTGGGGTAGAGCGAGCGCGACAGCGGCCACAGACGTGTGCCAGCTCCGCCGGACAATATGATGGGAGTGATGGTCATCGTGACTCCTTGTCGTCGTGTCGGTTGGTCGACGACTGCATCGCCACAGAAAGCGGTGGGATGACGGCATCTCTAGTGTTCTGGATCAAACATTTGATTCCCGGGTGGAGGTCGTCAAATGTTTGTGAATCCAGAACACAATCAAAAGGTTGCCTAGTGTTCCGGGCTGACATTCAGGTTCCCGGCAGGGAACCATATGTCAGAGTCGGAACAGCTAGCGCTGAAGCCGTGCCTGAGAGTGTCTCTCAATGCCGGCCGAGGTCGGCGCAGATGCCGTTGTTTGGCTTGCAGAACATCTCGTAGATCTGCTCGACCATGATCTTCGCGCGCTCGTCGGCGATCGAATAGTAGATCATCTTGCCGTCGCGGCGCGCGTCGATGAAACCCTCGATGCGAAGGCGAGCCAATTGCTGGGATACGGTCGGCTGACGCAGCGACAGCAGGTCCTCGAGCTCCTTCACCGATTTTTCCCCGCTCGCCAGGTAGCAAAGAATCATCAGCCTTGCCTCGTGGGCAAGCGCCTTCAGGAAGTCGGTGGCCAGTTTGGCGTTTTCGGCCATTTCATCAAGTTCCGCATCGTCGTCGAATTTTGCACGGTCGAGCATGGTGGTTCGTCCTTCGGTCATCGTGCTGCATCAGCCTCGACTGGTCCTGCAGGCCTGAGCTTGGCCAGCAGGTCGCCAAGCAATGGCCAGAAGAAGTTTTCGCCGGGATGGCCCTGTATTCGTCCGATCTCTTGACCTGCACTGACGAGGATGAACGTCGGAGTGAAATTCGCCCGCTTCAAAAACTTCAGGTCCTGCGGCAAGGTCTGGTGGATATCGACCCGGCGCAGCGGCGCAATGCGCCCTTCCTCGGTCTTGTGGTAGACGGAACCGATTTCGCTCATCCAGCGCTCGCACCACTCACAATAGCTCGATTCCATCATGACCAGCTCGGTACCGCCGGCCGGATTCGCGGCGGCTCGCTGGAGCATCGCGGGAACGCCGATCACCAGCAGTGCACAGAACAACATCGGTAGCCGCAGTCGCATGATGATCATCGTCCCCTTGGAGCGCTACGTATTATCTTAGCAAGATATATCGAGAAATGCATGCGATACGTTGACGGAGGTCGCAACATTCTCCAAAAAACCGTTGCGGCCAAGAACTTTAGTGCATTCAGCGCCGCCAATGCCACACGCGCCGCCGCGTTGATCTAGGCCAGGAACTCCAACAAAAGTGGCCGTGGCACGCATTCATAAATACGAATTGGTTGTTGTGTCGCACCTTTCAGTGCGCTATTGTCGCATGTTAGAAGGATATAAAACACAAAAGGGAGGGCGCCAATGAAGCGCGTGCTTTACGCAACGACCGCCGGCATTTTTGCCGTTGCGGCACTTTCACTGGGGGCGTTGGCAGGTCCGGTCGCGCCAGGCGACGTCAAGATCGAGGACGGCCAGATCAAGGCCTCGCTGACCGGCAAGGCTGGCGACGCCGTCAAGGGCAAGGAAGTGTTCGCCAACCGCAAGCTGGGCAACTGCCTCGCATGCCACGAGAACCCCGATCTTGCTAAGTCCGAACAGTTCCACGGCGAAGTCGGACCGACATTGGCCGGTGTCGCCGCGCGCTGGAACGAAGCGCAGTTGCGCGCCATCGTCGTCAACTCGAAAGCGGCCTTGTCCGAAGAGACCATCATGCCGGCCTTTTATCGGACCACCGGTTTCAACCGGCCGCTCGATAAATTCGAAGGCAAGACCGTTCTCAGCGCCGAGCAGGTGGAAGATATCGTCGCCTATCTGCTGACACTGAAATAACAGCACCTGAAACCCAACAACATCTGATGAAGACGAAAGGAACAGCCATGCGCGTGACACGACGTCAGGCACTAGGCCTCGGTGCGGGAGCAGTAGCATTTGTTCTCGCTGGGCCGTCGGTCGAAACCGTCCTTGCTGCGGAGACGCCGACAGCTGACGACATGATCAAGGAATTCACCGGCGGCGCTGAAGCCAAGGCCGGCAAGATTACCCTGAGCACACCGGAAATCGCCGAGAACGGCAACACCGTTCCGGTCTCCTTCTCCGTCGAGAGCCCGATGACGGCCGATAACCACGTCACCGACGTCATGCTGATCGCCGACGGCAACCCCCGCCCCGGCGTCGCCACCTTCCACTTCACCGACATGAGCGGCGAAGCTTCCGCCTCGACGCGGATCCGCCTGGCCAAGACGCAGAACGTCGTTGCGATCGCCAAGATGAGCGACGGCTCGGTCTACATGGAAAAGAAGGTGGTCAAGGTCACCATCGGTGGTTGCGGCGGCTAGTGTCCAGATTCTGAAGTTCGCCACCATCTGGCCGCGGGCTCCATCGCGAACTTCAGAATCAAAAGGGACACTAGAAACAATAACTTGCTATTGTGATTCAGAACCGGAAATTCGCCCCCGAGCTTGCCGCAAGTGAATGCGAATTTCTGGTTTATCACACTAGTGGCCTGTCTCGCCTAAATCGGTGTGCTGGCCGCAACCGCTGACGATTTAGGCGAGACATGAAGGCCACTAGCGAAAACAATGGCTTAGTGTGGCGTTCAGCGCGCCTCAATTGACAACTCCTGTGCGGCACC
>JAHJSN010000012.1 GCA_018830445.1 Alphaproteobacteria bacterium
CGCAAAGAGCTGATGGCCCACATCGACGCCTTCATCGCCGCCTACAACGTCGATGCCAAGCCGTTCGTGTGGACCAAGTCCGAGGTTCATCAGAAACGCCTCAAGCCCTGTTTCGCGGATCAGTGATTCTGGGTACTAGTGCCGGCCAGACCGGCTGGGTCATGCCCAACGGGCCTATTTTGCATCAAGACCGTAGACTTCGTGAAGGGCACGAACGGCAAGTTCCGCATAATCCGCGTTGATTAACACGCTAACCTTGATCTCGGATGTCGAAATCGCGAGTATATTTATGCCTTTATCGGATAATGTCTGGAACATCTTGGCGGCGACGCCGGCGTGCGAGCGCATGCCGATTCCTATGATCGACACCTTGACGACATCATCCGAGCTGCGAACTTCGAAGTCGCCCAGATCGGCGCGCACCTTCTCGAGGACCTTGAGAGCGCGCGGCAATTCGGCGGCCTGAACGGTGAACGTCAAGTCCGTGTGAGCGCCATCGGGCGTCACATTCTGCACGATCATATCGACGTTGATCGCGGATTCGGACAATGGGCCGAAGATGCGCGCGGCAACGCCGGGCTTGTCCTCGATTTTCAGGATCGTGACCTTAGCCTCATCCTTGGCGAACGCAATACCGCTGACAATCTGGGTTTCCACGATTTCATCCTCACTGCATACGGTGGTTCCGATGTCTCCAAGCGCGTCGATATCGACAGCAGGCAGTTGCCCTGGATCGGCAAAACTCGAAAGGACACGCAGACGCACGCCGTAGACCATGGCAAGCTCTACCGAGCGGGTCTGGAGCACCTTGGAGCCCAAGGATGCCATCTCCAGCATTTCCTCATAAGAGATCCGGGAAATGCGCTGGGCTTCGGGTACGACCCGCGGATCGGTTGTATAAACGCCATCGACGTCGGTGTAGATATCGCAGATGTCGGCGCCGATAGCGACGGCTATCGCCACGGCGCTGGTGTCTGAGCCGCCGCGACCCAACGTTGCGACCCGGTCCTTTTCGGGTTCGACGCCCTGGAAACCCGTCACGACCGCGACTTCGCCGCCTTCGACGCATTGGCGCAGGCGGGCGCCGTCGACCTCGGCAATGCGTGCGGAGCCGTGCGTCTTGTCGGTCTTTACGGGTATCTGCCAGCCCTGCCAGGAGCGGGCCGAAATGCCGGCCGTCTGGAGCGCGATGGCAAGCAGCCCGGCGGTGACCTGTTCGCCGGATGCGACGACAGCGTCGTATTCGCGCGCGTCGTAGAGCGGGGAGATTTCACGCACCCAGCCGACAAGCTGGTTGGTGGCCCCAGCCATGGCGGAGACCACGACGGCCACCTTGTTGCCCGCATCGACCTCGCGCTTGACGTGGCGGGCCACGTTCTGGATGCGCTCGATATTCGCGACGGAGGTTCCGCCGAATTTCATTACGACTATGGCCATGGTTTCCCTGAAGCCTGTTCTTCAATGTTTCCAGCGCATCCGCGCGGGCCTGCGCAATCGCCGGCCGGCACGCCACTTTCACCAACTCAAGTCTTTCGGAAACGTCCGCCTCTCGCGCCCGGTGCGGTCACGCAAAAAGCTTCGATTGGCGCGATGTCATAGCGGCAGAAGGGCGCGCGGGCAACTTTGGCTAACGTATTGAGCCGTGGTGCGATAGTCTCACGCACTGAGTAGTGTGTAGAGGGCAGGATAAAAGTTGGACATGCAGGCTGCCGGGAACCCGAATTCAAGCTCAGACAACCTTGATTCGCGCGAAGTCGAGCGTTTCGCAGCGATCAGTTCCAAATGGTGGGACAAGGAAGGCGAATTCCGCCCCCTGCACCAGATCGGTGCGGCGCGGCTGTCGTTCATCCGCGAGGCGGTCAGCGATCATTTCGGGACTGACCCACGGAAAATCCGGGCACTCGACGGACTCAAGGTGCTCGACGTGGGCTGCGGTGGCGGGCTGATATCTGAACCGCTGGCACGTCTCGGGGGCACGGTGACGGGGATCGATCCGGGCGAAGAGAATATCGCGGTCGCCGAAGCCCATGCGGCTCAGCAAGGACTGCAGATCGCGTACCGGGCAACCCGTGTCGAGGATCTGGTCGCGGCTGGCGAACGCTTCGACGTCACCGTCTGCTTGGAAGTGATCGAGCATGTCCCGGATCCGCAAGCCTTCGTGCGCAGCTGCGCCGAGACGGTGCGGCCCGGCGGGCTGTTGATCATGTCGACGATAAACCGGACGTTGAAGGCATTCGGCCTTGCAATCGTCGCGGCCGAGCACCTGCTTCGCTGGCTGCCGCCGGGAACGCACCAGTGGGAGCGGTTTGTCACGGCCGAGGAACTCAAAACGGCAATGGAGGCATGCGGACTCGGGCCGCCGCGCATGGCCGGGCTTGTCTACGATCCAATGCGCGACCGCTGGGGAGTCGGCAGCGATACCGACGTCAATTACATCGCTGCCGCCGCCAGGCCTGAGTGACAGTCCCTTGGCAACCGCGTGACCCAGCGACAATGTCGACCCCGTGGCGCGGCTTCGATTGCATCAGCGTGACCGCGAGTTGCGTCCAATCAGGTTGAATTCGGACCGCGCATCATCAACAGCGCCTTTTCAATCTGGCGCCAGTCTCTGGCTTCCTCGTCGCGACCGGCTTTTTCAAGCTCCACCGCCTTTTGCGCGGCTTCGGCAACCGCCTTGTCACCGTGGGCGGCTCGCAACTTGCGGGCGGCCTCCTCGACATCTACGGCTTTCATGGCTCTCACCTCCATCACACTTACAATGTGGTTTCGAGTTTCGAGTTCAAGCGCCCTCAGCTTCGCGCGGAAGCACCTTCGTTCCCTTGACGAAGGTCAAGCTCGTGTTCCGACTCTGACGCCTGTTTCCCAGGCGTCAGCCCGGAACCCGAGTTTGGTTCTACGTTTGTGTTCTCGATTCACAGACGTTGCTCCACCTGCCACCGGAGGCAAGCGTCTGATCCAGAACACTCGTGTTCCGACACTGACACCTGGTGGCCAAGCGCCAGCCCGAGGACCGGGAACTCAGCCGCGTTGGCTGGATGCGGCGCGATATTCGCCGATCCGCTCGGCCAGTTCCGTATAGGCGTCGCAGTCGCGACCGCAACCAGCCTCGACCTTTCGCAGTTCGGCCAATGCCGAAGCGAGATCGTTTCGGGCCAGATGGGCCTCGCCGAGATAAGAGTGTGCGATCACGTTGCCTGGATCCTTTTGCAAGGCTTCGCTGTAATAGCCGATCGCTTCGTCGATGCGGCCCAGTTTACGGGTGGCGAAGCCGATATAGGTCAGGACGCGGGCGTTCTTGATGGTGGCCTTTTTCAGGTGATCCAGAGCCTCCTCGTAACGGCCGTTCTTGGCCAACCAGTAGCCGGCGTAAAAGCGCTGGGCATCGGCTGTCGCGGGGCCTGCGGCGGCCGGCGCGCGCTCGGCGCAGGCACGCCATGCGGGCGAGGATTTCTCGAAACGGTCGCATGCGGCGCTCTCGGGTCCTCTATCCTTGGCGGCCACTTTGACAGCGCAGACGATGGAACCGAGCAAGCTCAAAACCATTATCGACGAGAGTGCTTTGAGGGTCAGTCGCGGCATGTATCGGTTCTCCTGGAGGTCTCGCGGCAAGTTAAGCTGAATTGTGGGAATTTATCCAGATGTGGCTGATGCCATGTTTTGGCCCTATCGACCAAGCCTCGTTCGTGTCTATAGCGAAATTCCAGGGAAAGATTCGGAGAACCCATCAGCATGTTCGGCTGGCGCAAAAAGCGCGATGGTTTCGAATGGCGAAGCTACGTCAGGACCACGATCCTGGTGAAGCGTAAGCAGCGCCAGGACAAGCTGGAAGACGCCAAGCAGGCCGCGCTCGAGGGACTGGCGGAAGCCGGCCGAGCCGGCGTGGCTGCCGGTCAATCCGGAGTTGAGGCGGCCAAGCGCGGGCTCAACGTCGCCGCGCGCGAAGCCCATGCAGTCGGCGCGAAGGTCGGCAGCAAGGTCAAGTCCGGGGCTCGGGAGGCCGGTCAGAAGCTTGGCCAGAGCCTGGGGCAGGGGCTTTCCGTGGCCGGCCGGGTCGCCCGGGACAGCGCCGCCAGCGCGGGCTCGGGGCTATGGCGCGTCAGCCGCTCGGCAGGCGGCAGCATCGGTAAAGCGGCCGGCTCGGGGCTGGAGGGACTCGCCGGGGGCCTCGGCGGGATGGGGCGCGCGATGTCGCCCAGGGTTTCACTGCCGCTCGTCATCGCCGCTGTCGCAGCGGCGGCCGGAGCCGTTGCAAGGAGCACCCAACACGGCTACGACGTCGTAGCCATCACAGCTACCCTGATCGCTGCGGGGCTCGTGCTGCTTGCGGTGCTGCCGGTGATGGCCGGGCGGGCAACGATGACGGCTCCGTTCAGCACGCGACGGTATACCGGAGACGACGGCGAACACGGCGCAGTTGAACCGACACATTCACCGGCTGACTTTGCGGGCCTTGCAAAGGCGCTAGCGGCGATCATCGTTGCGGCATTGCTGGTTGGCGCCGGCTATCTCATCGCGCCACTTTTTTCGACTGACGGTCTGCCGGTGCCTGTGCCCAAGGCGGGCACGGTCAACGATACTATCGAAGGCAGGGCAAAGGCCATCTCCGGCAACGTGATGGACGTCGGCGGCGAAAAAGTCGTGCTGCGCGGCATCGAGGCCCCCGCACTCAGGCAATCGTGCACCGACAAGCGCGGCCGAAAATGGCGGTGCGGACGCTCGGCACTCACGGCTCTACGCAAGATCACGGGGTATGAAACCGTCGTCTGCAAGGTTGCGGAAACCGACCGTGAAGGGCGCAAGGTCGCCGACTGCATGGTCGGCGAGACGAATATCGCCGCCGAATTGGTCAAGGACGGAAAAGTGTTCGCCGGAACCGGGTTCTTTCGCGCCTACGGCAGCGAGGAAGAAGAAGCGAAATCGGCCAAGCGGGGCATCTGGCAGGGAAAAGCCGAGCGTCCATCGGAACGGGCTGAAAACTAGTTCCACGAAAAAACCCGCGATCCCATTTGATCGCGGGTTGAGACCACATGGCGCCGCTTCGGGGGATGAGGTGGGAGGGCGCCATGTTCTTAATCCGCAAACAATAGCAGCGGAAACCGCCGCCAGCAAGCCAAACGCAAGTCAGTTGTTCAAATCTCGAAACATTGCCCGGTTGGTTGATGGCACCAGGCAACCTGCCCGCTGTCGGGCAACTCCGGCGCAGGTCGCCAGGAAAGCCTGATCTGCGGAGGCCCTTTCGGCGAAGACAACAATCCCCGCCCGCCTTTCTCGCAAGGATGCGCGCCGCCACGGACGACCTGACAGGCAGGCTTTGCGCACATCAATTCCAGCGCAATTGCGGCGACGTCAGATAGATCGCCGTTTCCTTGGGCGGAGCCACGACACGGCGCGGGACGGCGTAGGCAGTCGTTCCATCGACTCCGGCTATTGTCAGCTTGCCGTTCTTGCGCCACTCCAGACCGCGCCTTTCGATCTTCATTTCGCCATTGACGTAGAGGCGGCTGAGGCCATTGGTCTTGCCGAGATCGTTGAATTTAAGCTCCTGTTCGACGGCGACCCAACGGCCGCGCGGCACCTCGATACCGGACTGATGGAGGAAAACGCCTCCGCTGTTCTTGTTACCTTCCTTAATCGGGAACTGGGCGTAGATGTTTGCCAGTCCGTTGCGCCGCCATACCAGGCGCTGGGCTGCCATCTTCTTGCCGTCGGAGACGTCGTCGAGGGAAGCCGGGTTGCCGGCAAACAGGCCTGGAAGAATTCCGCCTTCTCCGAATTCGAACTTCTCCGGCAGATAGACCGAATATGTCAGGCAAGCCGATGTGGCTCCCTTCAAACCGCTCGGCGCCCACTGGAAGCCGATGCCGTTACCTTCGCCGCTGGTGCGGGCGTCCTTGCTATCAGGCCGGAGCGTGATCTTGAGCGCATGGTTGCTTGAGACATCTCGGACGCGAACAACCTTGGCATTGCGGTAAAGTCCGCGCTGAGAGTCGCCGATCATCCCGACAAGTTGCACCGGGCTCATCGGAGCCGCGTCGTTTTCCAGAGGCAGTTCGACCGGCGAAGGATAACGCTTCGAGCACGGCGGGATCACCTCGGCTACAAACAGGCTGCGCAACATGAAAATGAATGAGGAAATTACCAGGAGCCCCGCTGCCGCGTTGAAGACGATCGATTTCGTATTGTACTGCTGCATCTTAGATTGCCTAACGGACCAACTGTTTACTGCGTAGGGTTGACTAGTGTTCCGACACTAGTTGAGGAATGCTCGGTTGATGTTGCGCAGAAGCGGGTTAACGATCCGGTCGAGCAGCGTGCGCTTGCCGGTCAGGAGCATGATTTCGGCACGCATGCCGGGAACCAGCGTCACTTTTCCCAGAAGCTCGGCGGCGGCGGCCTGTTCGAGTTCGAGGCGGGCGGTGAAGTACCTGCCGCCGGTGCGCTTATCCTCGACACTGTCGGGCGAAACCCAAGACAGTGTTGCGGGCAGCGGGCTCTGCTCGCGCCAGCTCAGAGCCGGCAGCCAGACCTTGGCCTGCATTCCGCCGACGACGTTTTCTATGCTGTCGGGTGACAACTGCGCCTCGATCACCAGCCTGTCACTGTCGGGGACCACCTCCATCAGCAGGCCGCCGGGTTCGGCGATGGCGCCGATCGCGTTCACCTTCAGGGTCAGGATGCGGCCGGAAACCGGCGAGCGGACTTCAGCGTGCCTCAACTCCTGTCTTGCCACGGCGATGCGCGCGTCGATGGACGCGACTTCCTTCTCGATCTGGGCAACCTGGCGCTCGATGGCAAGCACACGCGAGCGCTGGGTCAACTTGCGCTCATAGAGGCCGTTCATGGTGGCTGCTTCCTGGCGGGCCAGATCGAGTTGGCGGGCGGTCGCCTGCGACTGAGCCTTCAGTGCGTCGATCTGTTCGACGAGGGAGGCGGTGTCGAAGCTCACGACGAGATCGCCTTGCGACACCTTCTGGCCTTCGACGACATGGACGGCGCTGATGCGTCCGCCGCGTTCGTGCTGCACCGGTTTGACCTTGCTTTCAACGATGAACTTGCCGGGCATGCCTACGCCGCGTTCGAGTGGGATGATCGCGGCCCCGCCGATGCCGGCCCCGAAGAAAATTGCGATGACAGCCAGACCGAACAGCACAGGTCCCGAGATATCGAGGTGCGGTGCCTGCTTCTTTTTCTTGCCAGGCGGCGTCTTTTGGGCGGTCATCGTATGATCCTCAGGTTCAACGGAAGCCGACGGCTTCGGCGGCGGGCTGTCCGGAACGCGTGCCGTCATAGGATTTGAGCAGCGAGGCGGCCGGCTGCAGCGACACGAGACTGCCCTGCGCGAGAACGGCTACGTTATCGGCAAGTCGGATGAGACGCGGGTCCTGGGTGGCAATGACGATGCCGGTGCCGGACGCTTTCAACGCGCCCAGCGACTCCATCAACGTGCGCATTTGAGCTCCATCGAGACCGGCTTCAGGCTCGTCGAGAACCACAACGCAGGGCGTGCCGTGAAACGCGCGGGCCAGAGCAACCGCGCGCCGCTCGCTGAGCGACAGAAATCTGCCTTGCGGCCCGACCTTGGCGTCGTAACCATCGGGAAGTGCCTGAAGGATTCCGTGGACGCCCGCCTTCAACGCGGCGGCTCCAACCGACATCAGGCTCGCTTCACGGAAGCGGGCGATATTCTCATGCACGCTGCCCTCTAACAGGGCCGGTTCGTCGGGAGCAAAACCGACCGGTGGCAGACCGTCCCAACGCTGCCACTTGTAGACAGGCAACCCGTCCAAGTCCGCCGATCCGCTGGTCGGACAAATTGCTCCGGAAATTACGGCGGCAAGCGTCGACTTGCCCGCGCCGTTGGGGCCGACAATTGCAAGGCTGGAGCCGGGTGCGATATCGAGAGTGATGCCGCGCAGAGCGGCGGCCTTGCGGCCGGGATGATGAACGACGACATGGTTGAGCGAGATGGCGCCTGCCGGTGCGGCGTCGGCGTCGTTGAACTCGGGGACGGCTGCATCGACGGGAAGCGCCTTGAGCCGCCGATAAGAACCCCAAGCGGTACGAATCGCCTTCATCGAGCCGACGAGCTGCTCGATCGGACCGACGACGCGGGAGATGAGAATCGCTGATGCGACCAGCGCGCCGGGCGTCAGCTCACCGCCGATCACCAGCCATGCACCGAGGCCGTAGACAGCCGATTGTGCGCCGAGCCGTACCGTTCTGGCGAGTACCTTCGCAAAGCCGGAGCGCTTGCCGAGCGAATATGAGCTGGCGATTTGCGCTCGGTTAAACCATTCCCATCTGCCCGATGCGCCATGGCCAATGCCGAGGGCGCCGCAAAGGTGACCGTATCCTGCAACCGTAGTCCACCATTGCTCGGCACGTTCCGAAGACTGCGCCGTCTCCTGGTGCAGCCGTTCCGTCATCATCGTGTGAAGCGCGGCGATGACCAAAAGGATGCCGGCTGCGCCTGCGGCCAGAAGCCCGATCAGCGGATGCAGGGCGACAAGGATCAAAACGAACAACGGCACGAATGGTGCGTCGAACAGCGGGTTGATCGCGGGGCTCGTCAGGAAGGCGCGAAGGCGCATCAACGCGCGCGCATCCGAGATCAATTCCGCAGAAGTCGCGCCGTGCTTCAAGCCGTTATCGAGAATGTGCTGGCCGAGTTCATGTTCGATCCAGGTTCCGGCTCGCAGCATGATGCGGTCGCGGGCGATCTCCACCATGGCCAGCGCGGCGATCGAACAGGCGATCAGCGCGGAGAGCACAAACAGCGTCTCGACGCTGCCGACAGGCACGACATTTTCAAAGATCTGGAGAGTGTACAGCGGCATCGCCAGCATCAAGATATTGATGCAGCCTGAAAACAGGAATGCCACAAACACGGCTCGGCGGATTTGGCCGAGCATCCGCCTTGAGGTACGCATGCAAAGTTCCCCGTTGCGGGCGAAGGAGTTCAACTTTTGCGGCAGGCTCCACACCCAGAAACCGACCGTCCCCGCGGGACGGATGCGCGATCGACAGCGCGCGCAACCCTCCGGAGGACATCTCGAAGAGTAGGCGAAAATTCTTTACGATAGGCGAACCGGATCGGGGGCGGGCGGCTCTTATTCGTTAAGATTGGCTGGCGCGCCGTCCCAAATGGATACCCGCTGGCGATAAAAAGCGGATATCCGGAGCGGCGCGCGTCACTGCGCGAAGGGCGGACCAGCGCTCAAACGAGCAACTGGCCGCCGCCGTCGAGGAAGTCCAGATCGAGATCGAAGACGCCTTCGAGGAATACCACGTCGGCGAAACCGCTGTAGCCCTTGATGTCAACGGAGATCATGGTGCCCTCGTCGGTCGTCGTGAGCTGGATGACATCGGACAGGTCGCCGTATTTCATTCCCTTCAGCAGCTCTTCGAAGTCGAGGCGGTCACCGGCGCCGAAGTCGGTGATGCGGTCGACGCCATAATGGGTGTCGCCGGAGGCAACATCTTTCCTGGCGAAGCTGAAAGTATCGGAACCGGCGCCGCCGGTCAGGATATCGACGCCACGGCCGCCGGTCAGCGTATCGTCGCCGGCACCTGCGTTGATGACGTTGTCATTCTGATCGCCGGTCAGTTCGTCGTCATAGGCGGAACCGACAATATTCTCGATGCCGATCAGGGTGTCCTTGCCCGCACCACCCGATGACTTTCCCTTATCGAGGTCGACTTCGACGCCTGCGTCGGCGCCGGCATAGCTCGCTGTATCCGTGCCGCTGCCGCCGATGATGATGTCATTACCCGCACCGCCTTCGATAACATCGTTACCGCCCTGGGTGGGCGCTTCCACGAATAGATCCTGCGCGACCGACTGGAAGGCGCCGTTTGCTTCCGTCGAGGTGGCGGTCACCTGGAGCGTCACGTCCTGGGCGCTGGCAAGCGTCAGTGTCAGACCTTCGAGCTGGCCTTGGGAAAGCTCCCAGGAACCGTTGCCCAGATCCTCGCCAGCCGACAAGCTTCCACCATCGGGCACCCCGTCGATCTTCACGGTCAGCGCTTCCGAACCGTCCGCATCGTTCGAAAGGACGGTGATGTCGAGATTGTAGGTGATGGCGGCAGACGGGCCGGCGTCACCGACAATCAGATCGCTGCCAGAGCCGCCGGTGATCACGTCGCTGCCTGGCGTACCGATAATCGCGCCGCTGCCGTCGATATTTTCACCAACGACCTCACCCACCGCGGCAACCAGAGCCGGTGTGTCCGCCTCGGCGTCAATCGCTATGTTGATCCGCTGCTCGACAGCTCCGCCGCGTCCGTCTTCGATCATGACCGAGAAACTGTCGCTGCCTGAGAAATCGGCGTCCGGCGTGTAGGTAAAGTCTCCGGTCGCCGCATCCATCACCACAGCACCGTTCGCCGGGCCCTGCGCGACGGCGCTGTTCAACGTATCGCCATCGGGATCGCTGGCGCCAACGTTGCCGGAAACGCTCGAGTCCTCGGTGACCGCAAGCGACTGTTCCGCGGCGGCGACAGGGGCCCGATTCATGACATCTTGCAGAGTGACGCTGTCGCCGTCCACGACGAACTCAACACGCTCGACACCGGAGACGGTGAGACCCAGGCCGGACAGCGAGAAAGTTTCGGTGGTGTTGCGGCCGGCATAGGCACCTTCGCCCCCGGCGCTCGAAAGCTGGTTTTCGAGCCATGCCGCAAAATCCGAGAAGTCGCCGCGGGATGCATCGAGGTCGGCGGATGTCATGACGATGCGCACGGTATCGATGCCGGTGTTGCCGTTCAGCTCATCAATGCCGTCACCCGCCGTGTAGAGAAGCGTATCGTTGCCGGTGCCGCCGAAAAGCCTGTCATCGCCGGCGCCGCCGTCGATGACGTCGTTGCCGCCATCGCCGTAGATCGTATCGTTGCCGGTGCCGCCGGAAACGACATCGTTGCCGCCGCCGGCGAATATGCCATCGTTGCCGTCGTCACCGAAGATCGTATCGTTTCCGGAGTGTCCGACCAACGCGTCGTTGCCGAGTCCACCGTGGAGCGTGTCGTTGCCTTCGTCGCCGTAGACGTAGTCGTTGTCGTCGCCACCGTCGATAACGTCGTCGCCCTGGCCGCCGTTAATGCGGTCCCGACCAGCGCCGCCGTAGATTTCGTCGGCATCGACCGTACCGATAATGCGGTCGTCCCCTACCGTGCCGTCAATTCTGCCCATGTCACCCAACCCAATTATTGTTTTTGAACTGTGCCGATCCTAGCGGGGTTGCGTTGAGCGCCGGTTTTGATATTGCGCACAATTTGAACCGTGTTTGCCGATCGATGGCGCGGCCCTGTGAAACGGGGCTTGCGGTGACTGTCCGCGAAGGTGGAAACTGGTTTCTTGGTTAACCAGACCTTACCTTTGACAGGCAGAGTGGGGAGCTACTCCGGCTTCCTACCAGGCAATGCCCTTATAGTTCCCGCCGGATACCTGTTGCCGGCGGAGGCGGACGAGGTCGATCACAACGGTCGAGTTCGCGCACCGGGTCAGCGCCGCACGAAATTCGTCGGTTGCATGACTGACGACGATGACGTCGCTTTGCGACACCAACGTTCCGGCATCGGCGACGGCAAGCGATTCGAGTTTGTCCATCAGGCGGGCCTGACCGGGAACGGCGTGGCGAACATAGTCTGCCTGGCGCTGGAGCATCGGGCCGAGGACAAGATTCGGTTCGTATGCAGCAATCGTCTCGCCTCTTGCCAGCAGCACGCTCATGAGGCCGATCGTCGGGCTTTCGCGCAGATCGTCGGTGCCCGGCTTAAATGTGAGCCCGAGAAAACCGATCCGCTTTCCGGAATGCGCCTCCAGCATCCGCAAGGCGGCTGTGACATGACTGCGGTTCGATTCCAGGAGGCTGTCGATCAGCGGGACGCACACTCCCAGAACGCCGGCAAGGTGAATGACTGCACGCAAATCCTTGGGCAGGCAGGAGCCGCCAAAAGCAAACCCCGGTTTAAGGTAACAGGGCGACAGATTGAGTTTCGCATCGCTGACGAAGATGTCCATCACGTCATGACTGTCGATGTCGAGCGCCTTGCAGATCCGGCCAACCTCATTACCGAAGGCGACCTTTGCGGCGTGCCACACGTTGTCGACGTACTTGACCATCTCGGCTGCCGCGATCGATGTGAAGATGACATTCTCGTCGATCATCTCGTAGATCTTCGAGACGCGTCCGGCCGCACGCTCGTCGCTGGCACCGACAACGGTTTTCGGAGGCGAGAAGAAGTCCGCCACAGCCACACCTTCGCGAAGGAATTCCGGGTTGAAGCAGATGCCGAAGTCGGGGCCAAGCTTCTTGCCGGAAGCTTTTTCGATCTCGGGAGCAACGACCTCCAAGGTGGTCCCCGGCGGCACCGAACACCGCAAAACTATGACGTGGTAACTGTCTTTCATGGCAATGGCCTGGCCGATCTCGCCGGAGGCCCGCCGCACAAAGGAGAGATCGCAGCTGCCGTCGTCGGCGGTCGGCGTACCAACGGATATCAGCGTCACGTCGGTCTGCTGCACGGCTGCTACGAGGCTGTCGGTTGCGGAGATCAGCCCGGCCTCGACGCCCTCGCCCAACAATTCACGCAAGCGTTCTTCCACGATCGGGGGGCGGCCGGCGTTGATCGCATCGACCTTGTCCTTGGCGATATCGACGCCGACCATGCGGAAGCCGAGATGCGAAAGGCAGCCCATCGATACGGCTCCGACATAACCGAGACCTACAATACTGATGGACGGCTTCTCTAGATCGCGGCCGAGAGCAGAGTGGAGCATTTCCCGCCGGGTCCTGGCGGCGTGCGGTAGCTGGTCAGATCTGCCTTGTCGGACGAGTGCCTCAGAGCTTCCCGCAATACCGTCCATTTGAGCAGATACTCCCAAGTTGACTTGTTATCGGTCGACCAGCCTCAGATGTTCCGCAGGCAAGGCCCGGGAGGATTGCAGAATTCGGATCGCCACCGATCCTGACAGACAATCATTAGGCGACATTGAAGCGCACCTAGCGGTTTTCCGTCCTCAGTTTAGAAATACAGAAACGATTAGCCCCCAGCTCGGCAGTTCGAGCAGTCGCATGTAGATCATCGCGGCAAGGAACAGCCCGGCAAAGGACACGAAGGTGAGATAGCGGGCCATCGCCTCCCTGGCGACCGCAACCCAGCCACCGCCATCAATGCCCGACTTCTGGTTACCGCGATTGGCCCAATTTTGTTGGGCAAGACGCCACAACATGATCACCTTCACGCCAGCGTTGAGCAGTTGGTTGGCATAAAGCGTCCAGACATAGCCCAGGTCGACGCGAGGTGCGTATGTCCACAACACCATGGACAGCAGCATGCGGGTTACGGCGACGAAAATCACGTAAGAGACCAGAAACGCAAACCCGACCTTCAGCGTGCCGGCAACCGCAAGCATCGGTGAAAACAGCATCGTCCACATGGCAAGGCGCTGGTCGATGAGGCACCACCAGATGAAAAACGGCATGCGATGGGGGCCAAGCGCGATGGCCCGTTGACCGTTGCGCAGCATATTGCCCGACCAGCGGCGCAGGTTCTCCACCATGCGGCGAAACCCGGAGCCTTCGACCACTTCGATCGTGGTGCCGGAAGCGTCCGGCACATAGGTCATCTTTACGCCCTTGCGCAGCAGGCAGTACCAGCTCGATTTGTCGTCGCCCGACATAAAGCGAAACGATCCCCATAACCAGTGATCGAGGCAGTCGACTTCCTGCAGCCGGATAAATTCGTTCGAGATCACATGTCTGGCGCGGAACACCGAAAAGCGCCCGGTGAGCGTCAGCACCCGGTTCGAGAGGGCATGGCTCTGCATCGCGAGCCGGCGCTGGGAAAACCGCATGTCAAGCCATGTCTGCATCCAGCGCGGCCCGATCACCTCGACGTATTCGTCGGTGGTCAGTGCGTGCAGCACAGGGTCGAGAGCGAAGAGTGGCAGGCATCGGCGCAGCATGCCGGGATGGATGACGAAATCGCCGTCCATGAAGATGATCAGGTCATCTCCGGATATTCCCGCCCGGGACATGGCGCGCAGGATGAGTGCTATGGCGACACGCTTTCCCGGCTGGTTCTGGCGGATGATGCGCAATGTGATGTCGCAGTCGCTACCGACCAGCGCCAGATGGTCAGCGATCCGCTGCTCATCTTCGGCCTCGCTGGAGCCGAGCCAGATCGTGGCGGCAATGCCGCTTGCGCGGATGTCGCGGACAAGGGCGCGGATCACCGCCTCCGATACGGCCCGATGCTCCTTGAACGTTGTCAGCTGGATGTGAATGTGGCGGGGGCGCCAGCCCGATCCCCAAAGTGCCGCGGCTCGCGCCCGCATCCTCGGGTAGGTGATGTTCGAAAAGACAAGAGCGCGGAGCCAGTGGTTGCCCCACCATAGGTAGCGCCAGATCCCCAACACGCCGATGACGTAGACGAAGTCGAGAACCTCGGGGCTGTAGATGGAATTGGGAAGCGAGAGCAGCGCGATAAAGCAAACGGCGAGATAAACGGCGATCTGACAGGCAGTCAGAGACGTGCACTTCTGGCTCCACGACCTTTCACCGGGTCTGCGAAAGGCTTGCGCGGAGACGTTCATCACTGCCTCTTCACAGCCAACGGCGCAGACCGGCCACCAGACCCGAAAGAATCGAGTTTTCAGCGCGGCGCTCGAAAATGACGGTTACCGGGAGGCCGGATCGATAGCGTTCGTGGTCGCGGATGTCGTTGTCATCGTCGAATCCGATCGTCACCTCGGCCGATCGGTCCGCCGGGCCGCGCCACACATACCCAGGTCTGGTCCGCTGTCCCTGCTCGTCGATGAAACCGGATGTGCGGTCGATGGCGATCACACGGCCGCTCAACGTTTCACCGAGTGCTGGTACATAGAGTATGGCTGGGTCGCCCTGGCCTATCTTCGCGACTTCATGCTGCGTAAGGAACGCCGTCACCTGACGGTCGCGGCGCTGTTCGAGGACGGCGATCACGTCGCCTTGGCGGACAGGGACCTTATCGAAGCGGGGGAGCTTCAGGATGGTTCCATCGAACGGGGCCCTGACGGCAAGATTGTCACGCATCCTCAGGTTTGCTTCGTAGCGCTGCCGCGTCAGTGCCATTTCGCGTTCGGCGAGCTGGACTTCTGCGCCCATTTCGGCTGCCCTGCCAACCAGTTCGTCACCGTTGTAGAGACGTTTACCCATATCGGCACTGGCGAGCGCGGCGCGGGTTTCATGCTCGATGCGCTGGCTGGCCAGGCGCTTTTCCAGGGTGGTCAGCCTGTCGAATGCCTCATCATGGCGGGACTGCGTAACGAAGCCCTTCTTGTAGAGCGTGCGCAGCCGCGCGTACTGGTCGCTGGCAACGGAGAGGCTCGTCTCGACGGCCTCCATCGTCAAGCGGGACTGATGCAGGTTTTTCGTCTCGATGGAGGCGTAGCCTTGGACGCGTTCGAGTTCTTCGAGGTGGCGCTGTCTGAGGTAATTCAGCCTCGCCTCGCGTTCCTTGATCGCGATATCGGCGATCTCGATGTCGCGCTCCAGCTTGTCATCCTTGACATGCAGCAGGATCTCGCCGGACCTGACGCTATCGCCGGGCTTGAGGCCGACGAATTCCACGCGCCCATCGGCTTTGGACCTGACCGTTTCGGCCGGTGCCGAAATCACCGCAGTCGGCACCTCCAGGCGGAACACGTTCGAATATGCGAGGATGGCGGCATATGAGAAGACAAGCATGCCCAGCACGATATAGAACGCGCCTGCAGCGAACGTACGCAGGGGCCAGCGCCGGGCAGGGAGTCTTGCAAGTTCCGAGAAAGGGTCCTGAGGCTTGTTGCCATCGGCTCCGCCGGGCTTCAAAGAGGCCGGCGTCACGGGGAAATCGATGCGCTGAATGGTGTCGGCTGCCTCGCCCATGTGGCCGCGCACCAGGTCCTCGACGAAGTGGGCCATGAGTTCGCGTTCGCGCTCGCCAAGGTCAATGAAATGGACGGCGAATTTGCGGCGCTCGGGTTCCAGGCGAACGACCTTGGCGTTCGCGCGGAAGGAAACGTCGAACCCCTGAAACGGCAGGGTCAATGCCAGTTCGAGCGGAGTCCCGATCGATGGCAACTGATCTGGAAATTGTTCCACATGGAGACCGCCGAGCGACCAGTCGGCCACGCGCAGTCGATGGCCAAGCACCTCGACAAACAGAGGCGCCAGGAGACGATGATGACGGCGCTGATCGGCCCGCTCTCTTCGAATCGTCACTGCCATGGTTCAACGCAACTCGTTTGCGAGCCCGATCCCACCGATCCGGCACACGCAATATATTTCTCTCATGCGCCTCGTTAACGCAGAGTTGTGGGACGTTGTTCGAACCGGAAACGTTGGCTACAAGAAACTTGCCGGTCGGCTCAAAATGAATCAGAACACCGCATACCTGACCATAGCGATCAGCAGCGGCTGATTATTTTTCCCGGATTGAAAATGCCATCCGGATCGAGCGCCTGCTTGATGCACGCCATGACATCAACACCGGCGCCCAGCTCCATTCGCAGATAATTCATCTTGCCCTGGCCGATGCCGTGCTCGCCGGTACAGGTTCCCTCCATCGCGATGGCGCGCTCGGCAAGGCGCGAAGAGAATGCAGCAATGCGCCCACGCTCTGCAGGATCGCCCGGCTCGTGCATGACAATTGCGTGGAAGTTGCCGTCGCCGACGTGACCGACGATAGGGGCTATGAGACCGCTGGCCTCGATGTCCGCCTCGGTCTCGCGCACGCATTCGGCCAGCCGCGAAATCGGCACGCAGACGTCGGTGATCAGCGGCGTGCGACCCGGCCAGGCTTCACGTACCGCCCATAACGCATCATGGCGCGCCTTCCACAATTTCCGGCGCTCGGTCTCGTCGGCCGCTGCTGCAAGGGACAGGGCGCCTTCGCCATCGGCAAGTTCGGCGAACATCGCGGCTTCCTCCTCGACCGCGGCGCCGGCCCCGTGAAACTCGATGAACAACGTGGGGACTTCTGCCAGCGAAAGACCCGAATGGGCATTCACCGCGCCAAGCACGACCGGATCGAGGAGTTCGATGCGGGCCAGTCCCAGCCCCATCGCCATGGCCGCCATGGTGGTATTGCAGGCAGCTTCGAGGGTGGGGAACGCGGCAACGGTGGCGACCACCCTTTCAGGCACACCGCGCAAACGCAGGGTCACTTCGGTGATGATCCCGAGCGTCCCTTCGGCGCCGACCAGGAGCCTCGTCAAGTCGTAGCCCGCCGAAGACTTGCGGGCGCGGCTGGCGGTATCGATGACCTCGCCGTTGGCCATGACGGCCTTCACCGCGACGACGTTGTCGCGCATGGTGCCATAGCGCACCGCGGTGGTGCCCGAGGCGCGGGTCGATGCCATGCCGCCGATGGTGGCTTCCTCGGTGCCGGGATCGACGGGAAAGAACAGACCTGTGTCGCGCAGGTAGGCGTTGAGCTTGCCACGCGGGCAGCCCGCCTCGACCGTGCAATCGAGGTCGCCGGTATCGACGCGGAGGATTTCGCTCATCCGCGAGAGATCAAGCGATATGCCGCCCAGCGGCGCGTTGACGTGACCTTCAAGCGAGGTGCCGGCGCCAAACGGAATGATCGGAACGCGGTGGCGGGCCGCAATGCGGACAACCTCGACCACATCTACGGTGGAGCGGGCGAAGACGACAGCATCCGGGGGCTGGCACTCGATCCAGGTCAAGGTGTGGGCATGCTGGCGGCAGATCCCCTCACCGGTCTCAACCAAGCCGGGCAGACTCTGCTGGAGGTCGGCAATTGCCGCCCGGCAGGCGTTGTGGTCGGGGCGCGGTGATTGCATGCGAGGCGGTCCGGTCTGAACAAATGAAGGCGCTCGATTATAGCACCGAGGCCGCCGGCATCGGCAATGATGCAAACATAAGCCGCAACAGGGGACGAATCTCATCGTTCGCCCCCAAACTGCCGCACTTTCGTTCTCGGTCTGGGTCATCTAGAAGTGTCATGAGAAACTTCGTCCACTGAAATCCCAGGTTGCCGATCCAATGTTCAAACGATTCCTCTCCACGTTTGCGATTTTCATGCTTGCCTCGTCGGCTTGGATCGTCACATCCGAATCCGCCCAGGCGCAGCGCTGGGTGCGTCTTGCACAGCATCAAATAGACGTCGATGCCAAGGACGAGTTGATCGATCTGGGCAGTGCGGAAGGCTCTTTCGTCGGCTTCCAGCTGCGCGCACGGCGGGGCAGCATCGCAATCGAACAGATCTCCTTGAAATTCAGCGACGATACCGGCCACGAGAGCCCGGCGCCTTTCAGCCTGCGCTCAGGCGAGCGGACGAGGGTCTTCTCACGCGAGGACAATGAGCGGTTCCCGGTGTCGCTGCGCGTCACCTACCAGGACAATGCCCGCAATAGCCGCCGGGCCATGCTTGAAGTCTGGGGACTGCAGACGCGCGAGGGCCGCAACAACCTGCGCCCGGAAAAACAGATGCCGGTTCCGCCGCCGCCGCCGCGCATCGGACAGCGCGAAGTGGAAGCCAGCGGGGCAATCCTGATCACCGCCAAGACCGCGGGCCGGGAAGCCATGAGCGAAACGCTCGACGTCGCGGAGAATATTGGGAAGTTCACCCGGCTGACGCTGGCGACGCGTTCAACCGCGGCGAGCGTCGAGCGGCTGACAGTGAAATTTGCCGACGGCTCGGAGAAGGCCTTTGCCGTCAGCGGTGTGCTGCAGCCGAATACCAGTACGCCATGGTTCGAGATCGACGGCTCGAAGTTCATCAAAGAGGTCGAGCTGGCGTTCGCCGAGAAGACCAGCCTGACAGCGCCGGTGCGTTTCGAACTCTACGGCAAGCCGACCACGACGTGGCTCCAATCAGGCGGAGACGGCGGGCGCTTCAATGACGGCTGGGTGCTGATCGGCGCACAGACCGCCGGCTTTGTCGGTTTCGACAACGACGTTATTTCACTTGCCGATCACGGTGACGGTTTCTCGGAAATCCGCGTTAACGTGGACGGGCGTTCCGTCACCTTGAATCAGCTTCGGATCGTTTATGAGAACGGCGAAGAGGACATCGTGCCGGTGCGCGCCCGCATCGATTCCGGCGACACCTACGGGCCGATCTCGCTCAGGTCCGGGGAGAAAATCAAGGAAGTTCAGGCGCGCTACCGGACGCGGATCATAGAACCATCGATCCCGGAGAGGAACACCGCGCTGGTTCAAGTCTGGGCGAAGCGGTAGCTGGAGCCTGTTCATCGCAAATGACCGAAATGCAAGGCGAGTTGCGCGAAGATATCCGGCTGGCGGCGGGCGAACTCGTCAGCGTCCGCGACTTCCTGCGCTTTGCCGTTTCAAATTTCACGGCAGCCGGGCTGGTCTATGGGCACGGCACGACGAGCGCGCTGGATGAGGCCGCGTTCCTCATACTGGCATCGCTCAAATTGCCTATCCACGAGATGGAACCGTGGCTCGATGCCCGGCTGACAACGCCTGAGCGCAGACACCTGGCGGACGTCATCGCGCAGCGGATCGAGACCCGCAAGCCCGCTCCGTATATCGTCGGAGAGGCGTGGATTGGTCCTTACAGCTTCCGCGCCGACGAGCGGGTCATCGTGCCAAGATCGTTCATCGGGGAATTGCTGCTCGGTGGGGCCGATGACCTGTTCGACGTTTCCGGCGGCGTTCAAAGCGCGCTCGATTTGTGCACCGGCTCGGGGTGCCTGGCGATACTACTTGCTCAGGTGTTTCCCGATGCAGAGATCGTCGGGGCGGATGTCTCAGACGACGCCCTGGCGGTCGCGCGCGAGAATGTCGGAGACTACGGCCTCGAAGAGCAGGTCAGCCTCGTGCAATCGGATCTGTTCGCCGGCCTCAAGGGTCAGCAATTCGATCTTATCGTGTCGAATCCGCCCTATGTCCGGACAGAGACTGTGGTCAACTTCCCGCCGGAGTACGCCGCCGAACCGGCACTTGCCCATGACGGGGGCGAAGACGGCCTCGAACTCGTTCGGCTTATCCTCCGCGGGGCCGCAGCGCATCTGGCTACCGGCGGGGTCATCGTCGTGGAAGTCGGTCAGGAGCGGGAACTCATCGAAGCGGAGTATCCCGATACTGCGTTCCAGTGGCTCGACACCGAACTCAGTGCCGGCGAAGTGTTCATGCTGCGCAAGGAAGACTTACCCGGCTGATCAAGGCCACCGAATGCCGTGCCGGCGGACGGTAGATCGCGGCCATTGACTTCATGGCGCGCCTCGATGACTGTGCATCGATGCCCGACAGTCAACATCCAAATCCTCGCCTCCGACGCTACCGCGTGGTTCTCGAACTCGCGCAGCGCCCGCTGTTCTGTTGCTGCTGCATTGCGCTTACCGGCGAAGACGCAAAGCGGCTGAAACGCGTGCTGGCGTTGACGCGCGCGATCAAGAAGAGCTGGCGGTGAGTCCGTTGGGTTGACTCAGCCGAAGGCGCCGAAATGGTGCGAAATACCGGTGCCGATCTCGCGCACGAGTTCATAGGTGTCCTGCATCGGCGCCAGCAGTTCACGCTCCAGGCGGCCGTACTCATCGATCCCGTGCGGTCGGTAGGTCGCTTTTTCCTCGAAATCCTCGCCGGTGATGGTGCCTTCGGAGCGGTACGGGAAGGCCTGGCGCATGAACTCGACGACTTCCGGAATATCGAGGCTGATGGCCCGGTCAAGCACGGTTTCGTAGGACATGTCGTTGCGGGGCGCGAAGCGGGGCAGGCGGGCTGCAATAATGAATATGTGCATGATGAGCGTCAGCCTGACCGCCTGTAGAAGGTCAACCTCCAGGCGGGTATCGTCCGGAATCTTACCGCCCTCGATGCCGATGCCTTCGAGTATCGCGTGAAGGTCGATCGCGTCGATGCGCATATGGTGGACGAGGCGATTGATCTCGCTCGTCCTCATGTCGCTCAACAGGGCGCGGGAGAGTTGGCGGAAGGCGGCTTCGAATTGCTGTTCGCGGCCCCACGAGGCACGCGAGGCCCAGAAACCGGCGTCGAAGATATAGGCGTTGGCGCCAATCGCATTGAGGCTTGAAAGCTGCTTGCCGCGCGCCACCATCTCCAGAATGTCGATCAGCCGCGGAGACTGCTTGGCCAGCGCGATGAAGCGCTCCTTGTCGTAACCGGTCGCATAGCCGAGACCTGCGACGACGTTGGCGACATAGCCGAACTGCTGGAGTATCGCGTTATTGGGGATCGCACGCATGCGGGATGGATCGCCACGGTCGAGCGCGGTGGTGACATCCGACTGACGCTTGACGGCCCGCGAACCGGTCTTGAACAGCAGGTTCGGGCCGAAGGCGCCGAGCATCGCACGATAGCCGGAATGGCTGAACAGGTTCTGCTGGTAGGCGCGCAGGCGCAGGAAGAAGTCGAGCGACAGGTTCTCGTCGGCGTAGAATGGATCAATCGTGTCGTCGACCTCGAAGGCGTCGCGGATGACGGTTGCCATCGTCTGCGTCGTCAGGGTCGTGTCGGAAAAGAACATGAAGCCATCGCCGCCCTGGAAGCTCGTCTCGTGCTTCAGGGGCTGTCCGTGCTTCTTGAAGCGGCGGCGGACTTCTTGAGGCAGGACGTAGGACAGCCGCTTGCGGATGTTGCCGGGATGGGCGCCGCGGCCCATCGATTCGCCGTGCGTCGAAAAAATCAACGTCTCGATATCGCTGAGGCCGGCCTTCTTGACCGCTTCGGCAATCGACAGATGAAGGCGTTCGATTTCGAGTGTCGCGGCGACCTGGCCGATAAAGCGACCGGCATCCGAGAAGCCGGTCTGGATCGACATGCGGCCGCGGCCGCGCACGTAGTCGCGATAGGTTTCCTCTTCGAGGAGATCCTCCATCAGGCGCGCACCGCGTTCGAGACCTTCGGGTGTTTCGAACAGCGGCGAGATGTCGACGATGTCGGCGACATCGAACAGGCGGGCGAGCAGGACGGCGATCATCACGGTCGCCGGGGATTCGCACTCGGCGATGAGGAAGCGTATCGGCGTCTCGCGGTCGACGTGCTTCTTGATCTGGGCGATGAGGGCGAACTGGCGGATAGCCGTCGCCGTTTCCAATTCCAGCGTGCCGAAGTTGACGGTCTCGGGTCTGGCCACCGCTTTCTTGATGTGCTCGGCGAGGTTCTGCACCGCGCGGCGTTCGCTGGTATTGTTGGTCCACGGCTCGCGAATCAGCGCGCGAAGGGCGTTGTCGAGCTGGGCGGCGTTGATACGCACATGGATGTGGGACGTGCCCAATCCAGTCGCTTCGATGAGCCCGCGCAGGGCTGCCAGCGACCGTTTCATCTGATGGGCTTCGACGACGCCGATCAACTGGTCGATCAGTTCGACCAACGGCGCGACGGACGTCAGGTTGTAACTATCGCTGGCGGAGATGATGTTGGCAGCCTTGGCAAGCGCGGCGTGGTCCTTCTTGCCGATGCTGTCGAGGGCCTGCACCTGCTCCTGGGCGGCGGCGATGGCGAGGTCCAGCTTGCCGGTTAGCTGTCGCGATATGCGCTCGACGTTCGGCTGTTCGCCAAGGCGGTGCTTGGTGAGGAGGAATCGCTGGCGGATGTCGCTCAGCGAGGTCAGCTTCTCGCGCAGGCGCAACTTGAAGGAATCGAGCCACGTTATGTCGGTGCGGCCGTCGAGGTCGTAGCCAACCCAGGAAGCTATCGTGGCGAGTTTCGGCTTGACTGAGAATGCAGCGTCGCCAAATGGCTCATGAGCCACGGAGTAGAAACGGTTCAGCAGGCCTTCGAGCGCATTGCGCAGGTTGACGATTGCCGACTGGGCGCGGCGGTGCTCGTAAGGCAGGTCGATCGGTTCGTCCGGCCGGTGGGGCAACCGGGCGCGGTCGCTTGCCAATTCGCTGCCACTGGCGGCGATCTCGACCATCTGGGCGGCGAGCGATTCGGAAATACCGAACGTCGGATGTGCGGTCAGGACGATACCGGAGCGGGCCCGCGCCCATGCCTTCTTGAAGGCCTCCAGGTCATTGCCGCTGTCGGCGATCGTCTTGGAAACCAGTGCCGAGAAGGCGTCACTCTCGCCGCCGGATTCCGAATAGCCGACGCGTTCGCGCAATCCGCGCGCGCGATTGAGGAGTGCCCGGTCCATCAGGCGCATCGCCAACGCGCGCACGTCGGCCAGCGTGATTTCACCTGCCTCCAAGCGGCGCGACAGACCGAAGGCGACCGAAACGATCGGGTTGAGCCAAGGCGCGTCGGGGATACCGGTTCGCAGCTGGCGCAGTTCGTCGCGCAGCTTGAATTCGTCGAGCGGTTCAGCCGCTGATGGAGACGCCTCGGTCGGTATCAATTTTTTGCCCCTTGGAATGATCATTGTCCCGTCGCCAGGAGAAACCGCGGACACCGTCGCACATTTGGTTGCGCATCAGGTGCCCGCCAGCGAAGACCTCAGGCGGCGCTCTTCAATTTGGAAACGACTTCCGCGACCGTCGATCCCATGTCGGCCGGGGTCGGCGCGATCGTCACGCCGGCGGCCCTGAGGATCTCCACCTTCTCGGCTGCAGCTTCGCCGTAGCTGGTGACGATGGCACCGGCGTGACCCATGCGGCGGCCCTTGGGCGCCGAAAGCCCGGCGATGTAGGCGACCACCGGTTTCTTCATGTGGTCGCGGGCGTACTCGGCGGCCTCGGCTTCCTGGGGTCCGCCAATCTCGCCGATCATCAAGACGACATCGGTTTCCGGGTCGTTCTCGAATTCCTCGAGGATGTCGCGGAAAGACGAGCCGTTGATCGGATCGCCGCCGATGCCGACGCTGGTCGAGATGCCGAGGCCGAGTTCCTTTAGCTGTTCGGCTGCTTCGTAGCCGAGCGTGCCGGAGCGGCCGATGACGCCGATGCGGCCCTGATCGTAGATGTGTCCCGGCATGATGCCGAGCATCGCGCGGCCCGGCGAGATCGTTCCGGCGCAGTTCGGGCCGGCAAGGCGCATGCGGTTTTCCTTCTTGTAACGCCGCATGTAGCGCTTGACCCGGATCATGTCCTGCGCGGGGATTCCGTCGGTGATGCAGGTGCAGTATTTGATCCCGGCATCGGCGGCTTCCATGATCGCATCCGCGGCGAAGGGCGGCGGAACGAAAACGATGGAGACTTCGGCGCCGGTTTCGGCGACCGCACCCTTGACCGTGTTGAAGACCGGACGGCCGAGATGCTCGGTGCCGCCCTTGCCAGGCGTGACGCCGCCGACGACGTTGGTGCCGTAGTCGATCATCTCCTGGGCGTGGAAGGTACCAATTCGACCGGTGAAGCCCTGGATCAGGATCTTCGTATTCTCGTTGATGAAAATCGCCATGACGCTGATCCTCCCTTATGCCGCTGCCGGCGTTTGTTTCGCGGCCGCGACGGCCTTTTCGGCAGCATCGCGAAGGTTCTCGGCGGTCTCCAGATTGAGTCCGCTCTCGGCGATGATCTTGCGGCCTTCCTCGACGTTGGTGCCGGCAAGTCGGACGATGACCGGCCGCTTGACCTCAAGTTCCTGGATGGCGAGTACCACCCCCTTCGCAACCCAATCGCAGCGGTTGATGCCGGCGAAAACGTTTACGAGAATCGCCTTGACGTTGTCGTCGCGGAGCACGGCGCGGAAAGATTTCTGCACCCGCTCGGGGCTGGCGCCGCCGCCGATGTCGAGGAAGTTGGCCGGTTGCCCGCCCGACACCTTGATCATGTCGAGGGTCGCCATGGCGAGGCCGGCGCCGTTGACGATGCAGCCGATGTCGCCTTCAAGGCCGACGTAGGAAAGGCCACGGTCGGATGCGTAGGTCTCGCGGGAATCTTCCTGCGACTTGTCGCGTAATTCGGAGATCTGCGGGCGGCGGAAAAGCGCGTTGTCGTCAAACGACATCTTGGCGTCGAGAGCGACGACGCCGCCCTCCTTGGTGATCACCAGCGGGTTGATCTCGACCATGGTTGCATCAAGATCGCGGAACGCGCGATAACAGCCGAGAATGGTGCGCTCGAATTTATTGACGAGTTCGGGTTCGATGCCGAGACCGAAGGCGATCTCGCGGGCCTGGAAACCCTGCATGCCGACCGCGGGGTCGACGATGACCGTCATGATCGAGTCGGGGTCCTTGGCGCTGATCTCCTCGATGTCCATGCCGCCGGCAGCCGATGCCACAACCGCGATGCGCTCCTTGCCGCGGTCCATGGTCAGCGACAGGTAGAATTCCTTGTCGATGTTGGTGGCTTCCTCGACATAAAGACGCGAGACGAGCTTGCCTTGCGGACCGGTCTGGATGGTGACGAGCTTCTTGCCGAGCATGCCGTCGGCAGCGCTCCAGATCTCTTCATCCGAACGGCAGATCTTGACGCCGCCAGCCTTGCCACGGGCACCGGCGTGGATCTGCGCCTTGACGACCCAGGCATTGCCGCCGATTTCGTTGGCACGATACGTCGCCTGTTCGGGCGAATAGGCGAGGCCGCCGCGCGGGATGGGCACGCCGAACTTCGACAGAAGTTCTTTGGCCTGATATTCGTGGATATCCATTCCATTCCTCCCTTGATTTTGGGTTCGCGGCGGCCTCGCAGGAGCTCAGCTGCCCTGCTTGGCCTTCGCCGCTGTGATCTGTTCGTCGACGACGAGGATGTTGCGCGCCATCTTTTCGGACGCCGCGTCGATCATCTTGCCGTCGAGCGAGGCTGCGCCCTTGCCCTGCGCTTCGGCTTCCTTGAGTGCAGCGATGATGCGATGAGCGCGATCGACTTCCGCGGGGAGAGGCGAGAACACGTCGTTGGCGAGTTCGATCTGCGAGGGGTGGATGGCCCACTTGCCTTCAACACCGAGTGCCGCTGCGCGCTTGGCGCCGGCCGTGTAGCCGTCGGGATCGCTGAAGTCACCGAACGGTCCGTCGATCGGACGCAGGCCGTAGGCGCGGCAGGCGACCGTCATGCGCGACAGGGCGAAGTGCCACTGGTCGCCCGGGTAATCGGGGTTGAGGCCGCCGATCACGACGGTACGCGCCTTGTTAAAGGCGGCGTAGTCCGCAACGCCGAAGTGCATCGCTTCGAGCCGGCTCGGTGCGGCTGCGATCGCTTCAACGTTGGCCATCCCGAGTGGCGTTTCGATCAACGCCTCGGTGCCAACCTGGTTGGCAAATCCCTTGGCCACTTCGATCTGGCTCATGATGCACTCGACCGTGTAGACGTCGGCTGGAACGCCGACCTTGGGAATCAGGATCGTGTCTAGCTTGTCTCCGGCCTGCTCCATGATGTCGACGACGTCGCGGTACATATAATGCGTGTCGAGGCCGTTGATGCGGACCGATACGGTCTTGCCGGCACCGCGCCAGTCGAGGTCGTTCAGCGCCTGGATGATGTTCTTCCTGGCCTGTTCCTTTTCGGGCGGAGCAACGGCGTCTTCGCAGTCGAGAAAGACGAAGTCCGCAGCACTCTTGAAGGCGCGATCGATCATCGTCGTGTTGGAGCCCGGGCAGGCAAGTTCGGAACGCTGGAGGCGCTGCTTGCGGAGGGGGTGAAGGGTATAACTCATTGGGATTTCTTTCCTCTCGTAGGCACAAGTTCTCTTGTTACGGCGCGGGGGTCCGCGCCGCTGATAGGGCTCATACCAGATGTAACTTCGACGAAGCTAGTGTTCCGACTCTGACATATGGTTCCCTGCCGGGAACCTGAATGTCAGCCCGGAACACTAGGCAACCTTTTGATTGTGTTCTGGATTCACAAACATTTGACGACCTCCACCCGGGAATCAAATGTTTGATCCAGA
>JAHJSN010000125.1 GCA_018830445.1 Alphaproteobacteria bacterium
GGAAGCCGCGACGGCGGGACGGGGCAACGAGCGCTCGGGTACGCATGAAGAGCGGGCTTGCCTGATGGAGTTGGTGGTCGAACGCCAGAACTGTCTTGCGGCCCTGAAACGTGTGAAGGCAAACAAAGGCTCACCCGGCATGTCGAGCCTTGCTGCCGCGCAGGTGGCTGCGAACGCCCGACGTTGCTGGCGCAACTCCGCGATGGCGGTTCACATTGCCTTGCCCAACGCACTCTTCGACAAGCTTGGAGTTCCAAGGCTTGCCAAGTAACCTCAACCCTTCGAACCGCCCGGTGCGGACCCGCATGCCGGGTGGTGTGGCAGGGGAGATGAAGGCGCAAACCTTCATCCCCCTATGCCGATTGTTTGTTTTCGAATCGTTGCGGCGTTGCCGCCGTGCCCAGTCAAGCAAGCCCTGGAATGCCCTACGAGTTGTTGGCGTAGCGCTTGGACGATTTCTTTTTCTTCGCCGCATGGCCCTTGCCGAGGCTGCGCACGACATGAACCGTCGTGCCGACGCCTGCGATTTTCGACAGGTGGGCGACGTGATTGTTCGACATGCGGAAGCAGCCCGACGACGAAGCGGTGCCAATCGATGCCAGGTTGTTGGTGCCGTGGATTCGATAGAGAGTCGAGCCCAGGTACAACGCCTTGGCGCCGAGCGGGTTGTTGAGGCCGCCGGTCATCAGCATAGGCAGGTTCGGTTTGCGCTTGCGCATCTCGGCGGGGGGGCGCCAGTCTGGCCAGTCCTTCTTGCCGGTGATGCGCTTGACGCCGGTCCAAGCGAAACCGGGTTTGCCGACGGCGATCGGATAGCTGTAAGCACGGCCTTTCGAAAGCACGTAATAGAGCCTCTTGCCGGCCGTATCGATGATGATGTTGCCTTTGGCGTATCCGGCAGAGAAATTGACGACGCCGGGCTTTTGAGGCGCGATCGATGGACGCGCGCCGCCGCTCATGACGTCGGGAGCTTTCTGGTAAATTTTCTTCTTGGAAGCGCTCTTCTTGTAGCTCTTCTTTGCTTTCTTCTGACCGTATGCCTGCTGGTTGGAGTACTTCTTCTTGGCAAGTCGCTTGGCCTGGTTCTTGGCGGCGTATTCGCCCCAGTAACCGTCCGCAGGTGCTGCCGCTGCGCTTATCGGTGCGACCAGCAAAGCCGCCATCAGTGTTACTAGTGTTCCGACTCTGACACTTGGTGCCCAAGTGCCAGCCCGGAACCCTAGGCAACCTTTTGATTGTGTTCTGGATTCACAAACATTTGACGACCTCCACCCGGGAATCAAATGTTTGATCCAGAACACTGGCTTAATTTTTTGTTTGGGTTCTGGGTTCACAGACGTTGCTCCACTTGCCACCGGAGGCAAGCGTCTGATCCAGAACACTAGCATAAGCCGGATCATCAGCTTTGCCCCCTTACGCAATTGTCAGGATGTTGCGGCACGGCCATTGTCGGCATTGTGTGCCTCGGGTGCTAGCAATCACAGTTAACCGAATGAGGCAAGCGCTTCAAAGATGTGCGGAAATTCGCCGCATGAAGGCGATGCCCGTCATTCTGAACAGTGGTCGGGCAAAACGGTTTTGTGGTGGTGCCGCAATCCGTTGACGGCTCTAGCCGGGGCGGAATTGCTACTTCGAGAATATGTGCCAGGTGCCGTCGGCGGCGATCGCGAGACGGTACCAAGTCCATTTGTCGCTCGTCATGACGGCTTCGGCTTCCGCCACCGGCATCAGGCGCAACAGGTCGACCTTGTGGGCAGCGGTCAATTCCGGCGGCGGGATTTCCGAGAGGTAGGGCCAGACGAATACGCGATTGTTTTCGTGGTCGGGACCGACGGGAAGCAGAGCGGGGGCCTCGGCAAGTAGATTGGCCAGAATGGCTAGAAACTCGCGACCTTCGCCGTCCTTGGAGAGCTTGCGGAACTGCTCGATCGGGTCGAGGCCGGCATCGAAGCCGAATTCGGGGGGCAGTTCGTTCCAATCGATTGCTGTGCGCAGGTCTTCAATTCGACCGCTGGTGGTCGCGAGCAGGATCGCGTCGCGCATTTCCTGTACCGGAATAGGCAGGTCGGCGATGGCGACCCGGGGCGGGATATTTTGTGTTTTTCGCCCGATTGCAGCCTGTTTCGCGGACTTCTCGGCCGGCTGGGCGGCGGCGGTGTGAGGGGCGAATAGCGCGCATTGGACAAGCAAGAGCAGCATCATTACCAATGCGCGGGCGGTGGCAGATTCGATGCCAGTGCCGCAGACTCGGGGGAGGATCGCGCGTTGGTCGCAACAACGAAGTTCGCTGGAAATTCCGCGAACGAACCTAAACACCTGAAGATTTGGCACGCGCTCGTTGTGCATCATGGTCTTTGTTGTTGTCACTGCGTCGAAGCTTTTCGGGCACGGCTAAATCCAGCCGAGCCGGTGTTGTATTTAAGCGATCGGGCCATCGCCGAGGTGCGGCGATGAGTGTATTGCCCAATCCATTGATCATACCGATCGGGATTTTTATCGGTATTCTTGTGGCCGCGCCGGTCGGTCCCGTCAACGTTCTATGCATCCAACGTGCGATCGCGCGCGGGATGTGGGGGGGAGTTGCGGCCGGTCTGGGAGCGGTGCTGGGCGATGGGCTGATTGCCTTTTCGGCAGCAATGGGTGTGGGGGCGATTTCCGGAGTTGTTACCTATTATCGCACAGCCATTCAGCTCGTCGGCGGCGCCGTTCTGATTGCCTTCGGCTGGCACCTGTATTTGACGGTGCCCACACTTGATGCACCTGAAGTCAGCGGAAACGGTGGAAAGAGTGTCAGCAGCTATTTGTGGGATGTGCCGAAAACATTCTTCCTGACGGTTACAAACCCGGGGGCGGTGCTGGGGCTGTTCGCGATCTTCGGGGGGATCAGCACTTTCGTCGAGGTGCGCGGTCCGGTCGAAGCCTTGCTGATGGTCGCAGCGGTGATGGTGGGAAGCCTGAGCTGGTGGGTCGGCCTGTCCTACGTGGTGGGGCGGATGCGCGGGCGTCTCAGCCTGGAACGTATGGGCCTCATCAACAGGGTTGCCGGGCTGGCGCTTGTCGTTTTCGGGGCGGTGCTGATCGGCGAAATAGCGATTAACTTGTTAACCGGAAAAATGCCGGACGTGGCCGGTATCGCCAGCCTGATCTGGTTTGCTGGCGGTTGAGTGGACCGCTGACCCGAAGCGGGTCAGTGAACGTTGCCGTCGGGAAGCACGTCGCCTGAAAACTCGCCCTGCTTGATACGATTTTCGAGGTTCTTGGCCATCGCGGCGGCAGCCGTCTCACCGAAGATCGCGACGAGGTCGCGCATGCCGGCAAAAACCGCGGCGTAGGCCATCAGCTCGTGGGGAACGCCGCTTTCCTTGCCGCGGCACCAGGCGGCCTCGATCAGGTCGAGAGCAAGCAGGCTGTCGTCGTTGGAATGGCGCGTCTCGCTCGTCTGCATGGCTCGAAATCCCGTTCTTGATCTGGCTCACTTCATTACGATGTGCCGATCGGGGATCGACCATTCGCAACTTGCGTATCACGAAGCGTGCCAACGGCGAGGGGAGTCGCCAATTCATCGTAAACTCCTTTGTTGCGCCTTCGTACGTCAACACAGCGCAAGCGCGTGTTGAGCAGGATGCGCACCGCTGGTTTCTTTCGTCCACGCTTCCTTTGCTCAACACTCATTACTGTTCCCAAAGTTCGGCAAGCCGATGTTGGTGCGCAAGCTTGTGTTGACGGTCTAAAGTCGTGTGGAGCGGCGCACCCGGCGCCGGACACTTTTGTTGCGCCTTCAGGTGCCGACATGGCACCCGGCGCCTGACACTCCTCCGCAGGGTAGAACGGTTTTGCCGGAGAGGCCGTTATGGGTTCTGCTTGATCAGCTCTTCAGCAATTCCGGTGCCTTCGGTGAGGAAACGTTCGACGGCAGTCTTGGCGGAAGCGGTGCAGATCTTGTAGGTGCGCGAGTAGCTGCGGTAACCTTCGTTGAAGCTGCGCGAAAGCCGTGCGCGGCGCAGGGCGGTGGTGCCTTCGGCGCGGATCAGGGCGCGCATCTGCTCGCGCCAGAGTTGGCCTTCGCCGGCTCCGCAAAGCTCGCGAAGATAGTGGACGGCGCCAAGAATTTCCGACAACCGCAGGATCTGCGTGTCGTAGGGTTTGGTGCCCTGGGCGTGTGCCGGAGCGGCGGGCGGAACGAGCAGGATCGCCAGCAAAAGAGTGAGAAGGCGAACAAGACCGCCGCCGCCGGATACAGGCCGCGACCCTGAATGTCGGTGCACTGCGTGCGGGAGTAGGGCCGCCCCTACCGCCATTGGTTTCCAAGACGCAGGTGTTGTCGTCACGTTGGGTACCCTATTGATCGCCGACCAGTCGTCTTGTCTGCCAAGAGTGCGGCAGCCTCAAGGATCAATTCCGCTGCGCCTTCGGTCAGGTCATAGCCGTCCAGTGCGTCAAGGGGAACCCATTCAGCGTCGGATGCGTCATCTGCAGCGACGGGTGCTGCTCCAGTGGAACAGGTTCCGTAAAACACATCGATTTCAATCGATGCCGGTCCGGGGTCGCCCAAAGCGCCGGTCATGTTAAAGAGGGCCGTGTGAACGCCAAGCTTTCCAGCGATGAGGGCGGTCACGCCCGTTTCCTCATGGACTTCGCGCAGTGCCGTCTGTTCGGCGGATTCGCCTCGCTCCTGCTTTCCACCTGGCAAGCTCCAAAGGTCGGCGAGCGGGGGACGGGCGCGGCGCACGAGCAGGACCGAGGAGTTGCGGAATACCGCCATGCTGGCGCCGCGGAGGTGAGCTGTCTGTTGCATGCGTTTCCGTTTGCTCCAGTCGGCAAGGCAGCGTTCCGACACGGCCATGACATGACCAGCGTTCGATGATTTAACGAGCCTTCGACGCCCTTCGGCAACCCGAAATCCCAACCGAGGCATCGGCCATGTGTTCACGCTACAGCCTGACTTCGCCGCCCGAAGCGGTTCGCGCCACCTTCGGATATCTCAACGAGGCGGAGTTTCCACCCAGGTATAACATCGCGCCGACCCAGCCGGTGGCGATCGTGCGCAACTCGCATGGCGGGCAGCGTGAACTGGCGCTCGTCAGGTGGGGGCTCATTCCGTCCTGGGCGAAGGAACCGCAGAAATTCACAACACTGATCAACGCGCGATCCGAAACCGCGGGTGCAAAACCTTCATTTCGGGCCTCGATGCGTCATCGGCGCTGCATCGTTCCGGCGGATGGGTTCTACGAGTGGACTGGAAAGCCAGGCAACAAGCAGCCGCACATGATCTCCAAGAAATCCGGGGAAATCATGGGTTTCGCGGGGCTCTGGGAGCACTGGCTCGGTGCGGACGGCAGCGAGATCGAGACGATGGCGATCCTGACCACCGAAGCAAACGGCGATATGGCCCCGATACATGACCGGATGCCGGTCATTCTGGGCCCCGAGGCTTTCGACGTCTGGCTCGACTGCAAGCCAGGGTCGTCAGTCGGTCTGGAAGGATACCTGCGGCCGGCACCTGACGGGCTCTTGAAGATCGTGGCGGTGTCTCGCGAACTCAACAATCCGAGAAATGACCGTCCGGATGTGCAGCAGCCGGTCCAAGGTGACAGGCTGCTGTAGCCGCGCAGAAGATGTATGCATCAGCAACCCAAAGGCGCCGAGACGGGCTTTTTTCCTTGCCAGTGTTCCGACAAAAAGCTTTTTCGAAGCGGCAAGGTATTGATACGCAGCAATTTTAGGAAATTGACCAAAGCTTGCGAAGGTGCGCGCAATGTCTCGCATCAAGGCTTACAAGAGGTTATTCTGCCACTGTCAAGCGATTGACAGGCTTGGCGCGCGTCCGGATTTCGGTGGGCAGCGCGGATATCGGCTTGGCAGCGTTTGGACCGTGAAAGGGTCCGCGTAAGGGAGAAATTAGAAATGAGCTACCGTGGTGGGGATCTGGATCTGCGCACCCCGCAATCGCGCAGCGGCGGTGAGCGCGGCAGCTTTGAGCCGCCGCTGAACGGCCCGCGCGAATTCGAGGACGAATATCCCGGCGACAACCGTTCACCGATCCTGGTCGACGATACCTTGCTTGCATGCTGCAACCACGCCTACGACGTGGCGCTGGCGCACCGGGCCGCTGAAGTCCGCATCGAGCACCTGCTTTACGCGCTGACGCGGATCGACGATGCGGCGGAAGTTCTGGAAAAGCACGGGGTCCGCGATGCGAGCCTGCGCCGTGAAGCCGGCGCCTTCATCGCCACCGAAATTCCGCTAGCGCCAAGCAACGGAGCTTCTACGCCGCGACGTTCGAAACCGCTGGAACAGGCGCTGCGACTCGCCGCGAAGCAAGGCTATTCGCGCAACCGCCCGGCCAGCGTATCGGACCTTCTCACCGTCTTTATCGACGTCATGCCGGAACTGCCGGGCCTGCAGCTGTTGCACCGTCACGTGCCGCGGCTTGGCGGGGAGCCGTCGATCAAGTCGCAATATCAGCCGGCCAGCGAGACCTACATGCCGATGCCGCAACCGGATATGCCCCGGCGGTCAATGCGCCCGGTCTACTACGACGATTATCAAATGGCTGAACCGCAGCATTATCGTCAGCCGGCGATGCCGACCCATACCGACATGGTGCAGAACTCACGACTTGCGGCGCTGGAGCAGATGTTGTCTTCGCTGCGCGACGACACCGGCAGATTCGCGGAGGATTTCGCCGGGCGGTTCGTATCGCTCGAAAACACGTTCTCGAATGGTGCGCGTGGCGATGACGGGCTGGCGCTGCGGCAGACGTCGGAGAAGCTTTCCGTTATCGAGCGCTCGCTGATCGACAAGCTCGATGAGCTATCGCGGCAGGCCGCGGCGTTGAACCAGCAGCTTGAAGGCATGGAGGGCCGGTTGCAGTCGGCGAATTCGACGGGGGGAATCGATCTGACCCCGATCAACGACCGGCTCGATCAGCTTGAGGCGCTGGTCCTGGAAAGGAGCGTCACCGAGATCGATACGACGGCCATAGACGGCCGCTTGAATGATATCGAGACGGCAATCCTGAGTGCGTCGGACAGCCGCCTGACGGCGGAAACCGTGACGGCGCGCATCGATCAGCTTGAGCAGGCGATGTCGGGCCGGCTGAGCGGATTGCATCAGGCGCAGTCCGCCGACCGGGACAAAGTGCTGCAGGAAACCGATGCGCTGAAAACTCGATTCATCCAGGATGCAGACACGCTGAAGACAAGCGTCGGTGCGATCTCCGCGAGCGTTCAGCAAAGGGTTGCCGCGTTCGCGCAAGTGGCGCAGTCGCTCGATGCCGGGCGCGCAGACCTCGCCAGGCGGCTTGAATCGCTGGAGACGATGACGATCCGGCACGTGCAGGAAGCCGCCGAGCAGCGCGAAGCCGCGGGCCGGCAACTGAGCGAGGTGCACGAAGCAATCGCAACGCTCAACACCAACCAGCATACGCTGGCAGGCGCGATCGACGAGTGGCGCGGCGAGTCGGTCAGCGACATGAACACGATCGCTGCACGCCTGACGCAACTCGATATCGACAACGATGCGCCGCTGGCGCGCCTCGAACAGATCTCCGAGCGAATGGACGGGATGTACCGGGCGACGGTCGAGCGTTACCACCGGCGCAACCGGTTCTGGTATTGGCTGTTCGGCACCGACGACTGGATCGGGGCGAGTTGGCCGTCGCAAACTGCCAAGGTGGAAGAGGACCTGCGGGCGTTCAGCGCCAACAACCGATCCGCCTGACTGGCTGCGGGTCCCGCGGACAAGGCGCCCGGAAAAAGGCCCTCACGGCCGCGGGGCAGCCGCGCGGAGCAAGCGGTCGTTGATCGCTTCGCCCAAGCCCTCTCCGGGAATCGGAAGGACGGCGATTGAATTGCAACCGCTGCGATCGAGTGTGCGAAGGGCGGCGAACAGATTGGCGGCGGCCTCGCGCAGGTCGCCGGTTTCACTCAGGTTGACGACCGGGCCGCCGGTTGCGGGAACGTCCGGGCCGAAGGCGAGCACGGCTTCGCCGGGTTCGGGAGCGGTGACGTTGAGGCGAATTGCTGCCTTCGGCGCGTAATGGCTGGCGAGCTGGCCCGGCGATTTGGGCGCGTGTGGATCGAAGGCGGCGCTGTCTGCGGATGCGAGCCGCGGTAGGCCAAGGGCGTTCGCCACGGCGTCGGCGGAGATGCCGCCCGGCCTCAGCAGTAGGGCCGTGTCCCCGCTGACATCGATAACCGTCGATTCAATACCGACCTGGCAGGGTCCGCCGTCGAGGATCATTTCAACTCGACCGCTGAGATCGGCGGCGACGTGGGCGGCGGTCGTCGGGCTGACATGGCCGGAGCGGTTGGCGGAAGGGGCGGCAAGTGGTCTGCCGCACTCAGCGAGCAGGGCCTTTGCGACCGGGTGGGCGGGCACCCGGATTGCGAGCGTTGACAGGCCCGCGGTGACGAGATCGCTGATAGGCACACCGGACCGGCGGGGCACGACGAGCGTCATAGGTCCCGGCCAGAAAGCTTGGGCGAGGCGTTCGGCCTCATCGGTGAAGCAGCCAAGTCCGCGGGCAGCATCAAGTCCGGTGACATGGACGATCAACGGATTGAATCTTGGGCGGCCCTTGGCTTCGAAAATCCGGGCCACGGCGAGGCCGTTGGCTGCGTCGGCGGCAAGCCCGTAGACGGTTTCGGTCGGCATGGCGACGAGGCCGCCTGTTTCGATGATGCGGGCGGCTTCCGCAACAGCAGCCCTGTCGGCCTGTAATACTCTGGTTTCCAGGATGTCTTCCACCGGGTTCAATTGCTCCGTTTCCGGGCCTGTGCTTACCTCTGCGGCGAATCTTGCGTGGCGGGCAGACAAGCGAGGCGAACGTTATGGCTTATCAAGCACCTGTCAACGACATCCTTTTTGCGCTGCGTTCGGCTGGCGGCCTGGATCAACTGATCGAAAACGGCGTCTACGAGGGGCTCGACCTCGACACGGTCGAAGCCGTTCTGAGCGAGGCCGGCAGGTTCGCCGGGGAGGTGCTGGAGCCGTTGAACAGGCCGGGGGACCGGCAGGGCTCAAAACTCGTCGATGGAACCGTGGTCACGCCGGATGGCTGGGGAGAAGCCTACCGGCAATTCACCGAAGCAGGCTGGAGCGCGCTGCCGTGCCCGGAGGAATTCGGCGGGCAGGGGCTGCCGGGGATCGTTTCGAGTGCAGTCTGCGAATTGTGGAACGCGAGCAATCTGGCGTTCGGTCTTTGTCCGCTGCTGACGCAAGGGGCGATCGATGCGATCCACATCGGCGGTTCCGAGGACTTGAAGGCGCGGTTCCTGCCGAAGCTCGTTTCCGGCGCGTGGACCGGGACGATGAACCTCACCGAGCCGCAGGCCGGATCGGACCTCGCCCTATTGAAGTCGCGCGCGGTGCCGCAGGGCGATGGCACGTACCGAATCTTCGGGACCAAGATCTTCATCACCTACGGCGATCATGAAATGGTGGAAAACATCGTCCATCTCGTTCTTGCGCGGCTGCCCGATGCGCCGGAGGGGACGCGCGGCATCTCGCTGTTTCTGGTCCCGAAGCTGATGGTCAACGCGGATGGTTCGCTAGGGTCGCGCAACGATGTCGTATGCGGCGGGCTTGAAGATAAGATCGGCATCCATGCGAGCCCGACGTGCGTGATGAATTTCGGCGAGAAGGACGGCGCGGTTGGCTATCTCGTCGGCGAGGAGAACAAGGGCCTGGCGACGATGTTCATCATGATGAACGCGGCGCGGCTGGCTGTCGGCGTGCAGGGTGTCGCCATCGCTGACCGTGCGACGCAGCGCGCCATCGCCTATGCCAATGAGCGCCGGCAGGGGCGCAGCATGGGCGGCGGCGAGGGGCCTGTTCAGATCGTCGAACATGCCGACGTGCGGCGGATGCTCGTCACGATGCAGGCGATGACGCAGGCCGCACGCGCGATCTGCCTCGTCACCGCGCGGGAAGCAGATCTTGCCCAGCGTGCGAGCGACGCGGAAGCCCGGCAGCAGGCGCAGGCGCGTGCGGCGCTGCTGACACCGGTTGCCAAAGCGTTCTCCACCGACATCGGCTGCGAAGTGGCGTCAATGGGTGTGCAGGTGCATGGCGGCATGGGGTTCGTCGAGGAAACCGGCGCGGCGCAATACTACCGGGACGCCCGCATCCTGCCGATCTACGAAGGCACCAACGGGATCCAGGCTATCGATCTCGTGGCGCGCAAGCTGCCGCTCGGAGATGGCAAGGTTCTGCGGTGCTACCTGCAGGATCTCGGCGCGATCGTGAAGGACGTGCGGGAATCGAACCGGCCGGAGTTCGGACACATGGGCGAACGGCTCGGGGAAGCGCTGGCCGCGCTTGGCGAGGCCTCGATGTGGATTGGAGAACAGCTGAAGAAGAATCCCGAGGCGGTCCTGGCCGGAGCGAGTCCGTATCTGCGGCTGTTCGGAATAACGGCGGGCGGGTGCTATCTGGCGCAGGGCGCTTTGCTGGCGGCAAGAGATGGCGTCGAAACGGACGCTGCCCGATATGTCGGACTGGCGCGGTTCTTTGCCGAGAACATGGCCGTTGCCGCGCCGGGACTGGCTCAATCGGTCATGGGCGGCGCCGACTCGTTGATGAGCATTCCAACTTCAAGGCTTTCTATATGACTTCCGCAGGCATAATCGAGGTTCAAAATTCCGATGGCGTAAACGTCATCCGCATGGCGCGCGCGGAAAAGAAGAACGCGCTGTCGGCGGCGATGTACACGGGACTGTGCGAAGCATTCGAGAGCGGCGAACGCGACGAAGCGACCCGCGTGCACGTCCTCTTGGGAACCGAGGGCGCGTTCTCGGCAGGCAACGACATCGGCGATTTTCTGGCTCATGGCGGCGGATCGCTCGAAGTGGGACTGCAACCGGTCGTGCGCTTCGTCAGGCTGCTGGCAATGCTGAAAAAGCCGGTTGTGGCGGGCGTCGACGGGCTTGCGGTCGGGATCGGGACCACAGTCCTGTTTCATTGCGATCTCGTCTATGCGAGTTCTCGGTCGGTGTTCTCGACGCCGTTCGTCGATCTGGGGCTGGTGCCGGAAGCCGGGTCGAGTCTGCTGGCTCCGCAGCGTCTGGGATATGCGCGGGCCTTCGAATTGCTGGTACTCGGCGAACCGTTCAGCGCGGAGCGGATGGAGCGGGCGGGACTCGTCAACGCGGTCGTGGAAGAACGCGCGGTCGAGGCAACCGCTGTTGCGGCAGCCAGACGGCTCGCCGCGAAGCCGGGCAGGGCGCTTGCGATGTCGCGCTCGCTGGTGCGCGGCGATGTGGCGGTGCTTGGTGAACGCATCGAGGCGGAGCTGCGCGTCTTCAAGGAGCGGCTTGGGTCGCCGGAAGCGCAGGCCGCTTTCAACGCGTTTCTGATTAGACGGGCTACGAATTGAGGAACGGGGTCAAATTTGCGGAGGCGGAAGAAGATGCCGGCTAGCTCTTCCAACCCGGTCCTGACGGTTTTGGTGATGCTGTGCCTGTCGTTTGCGGCGGCAGGCGGAGCGGATGCGCATTGGCTGACGAAGCTTCTCAAGGAAGCCGGCGAGGCCGGGAGCGATGCCGGCAGACTCGGTTCGCGCGTCGGTATAGCGGCGATGGAGGATGCCGCCGGTCTGGTGATGCGCCTGCCAAAACACGCCGACGGAGATCTGCCGTTGGCGGCGCACGCCACGCCTGAAGGTCATTGGACATTCACCAACCGCGAGGGGGCCGCTTTCACGGCGGCGACGCCCGATGAAATGGCGCAGGTGGCCAAGGCGCTGGCGCCGGAGGCTCCGGAAGGCACCGGGCTCAGCCTTTATATCTCCGAAGAAAGCATATTTCTGCGACCGGCAGCGCTCAACGATCTGCCGGCGGGTGGGCGGCTCAATGTCGTCGTCGGAAAGTCGAGCTACGAGCTTGTGCGGCGCAGCGAAGCGGGAGGCTCGCAGCTGTTCGTCAAGGTTCGCGATAACGTACTGGTTGCGGTCAGCCAGCGTGCCGTCTTCGATGAAGCGCTGTGGCAATCGGGCCGGCGGCTTGTGCGCGCAGACATCCGCGTTTTGTCGCTGAGGCCCGGCAGCAGCAAGGGGCTTGCAACGGCGGCGAGGTTCGACAAGGCGCGCAAGGTGCCGCTTGCCGATGAGATCGATCCAGCGCGTCTTGCCGGCGAACTGGTCAACATTCGCGGGCAGACGGCGGTCGTGACCGGGAGGATCGATGGCGATCTACTCTACGTTCTCCCATCTTCGGGGTCGGAAAAGGCGTTGTCGCTTGCGGAGATCCGCAAGGCGGCGGCGGATGCGGACGTCAATCTGGTCGTGCTGCATTCAAACAAGCCGCTGCAGCCGGGCGGGCAGAACTGGCTGTGGCAGACGGTGAAGGTCGATCGTCTTGGGGAGGCGCTGGAGAAGAGTTCGTTCGGCGATTTTCTCGATGCGCTGGCAGGAGGCCGTGGCCAGTTCGTGGTCAAGGCGAGAGCGGAAAGCGATGCGCGTGTGCTTGTCGAGGCGATCCCAGATAACGCGAACAGGGACATCGTCGATAGCGTCGGGTCCTGGGTTGGGGATGCGGTTTCCGATGTCACCGGGCATGTGGTGAGCGAAGGCGTGCAAGCCTTCATGACGTCGGAAACGCGGCAAAAGGAACTCGACGAGCGTATCGTGCCGGGTATCCCGTCGGAGTGGCAGTTCTATTATCTCGGCGCGGCGATCATGGGCGTGATCGGGCTCAGTTTCGCGAGGAACTGGTGGGGGCGGATATGGCCGCAGGAACAGCGCAGCGAGTACAAATCCGCATTCGGTTATCATGCGGCGCGTGCGGTTCGCTGGGCGATGTTCGTTTTCGTCTTTGTGCCGCTGGTCGGCCCGGTTGCACTGATGGCGGCGCTGGCGTTCGTTGTGTTCGACTGGCTGATGATGCCGGTGAGGGCGATCAAGTGGCTGATCGGGTATCGCCAGACATGAAGGCGATGACGTGGACCGGGAATGGGGTTAGCCTTCGGTCCGATGCGAAGTGATTGATTGAGGCGGAGATGGCGGATTTAAAGGGCAAGACACTACTCATCACGGGGGCCAGTCGGGGCATTGGTCTGGCGATCGGCCTCAGGGCGGCACGCGATGGTGCCAACGTTGCCATCCTGGCGAAGACCGCGGAGCCGCATCCCAAGCTCGAAGGGACGATCCATACCGCTGCCAAGGAGATCGAGGCGGCCGGCGGCAGGGCGTTGGCGCTGCAATGCGATATCCGCGAAGAGACGCAGATCGAAGCGGCAGTGGCGAGGGCCGTCGCAGAGTTCGGGGGTATCGACATCTGCGTCAACAATGCTTCGGCGATTTCGTTGACCAATCTGGCCGACACGGAACCCAAGCGCATCGACTTGATGTTCGCGATTAACGCGCGCGGGACGATGCTGGTGACGAAGGCCTGTCTGCCGCATTTGAAGGCGGCTTCGAACCCGCACGTGCTGATGCTGTCGCCGCCGCTCGACATGAAACCGCAGTGGTTTTCCGGCCATGTCGCCTATTCGATCGCCAAGTACGGGATGAGCCTTGCCGTGCTGGGGCTGGCGGACGAATTGATGGGCGACGGGATCGGGGTCAATGCGTTGTGGCCGCGCACGACGATCGCGACGGCGGCCATCCGGAATATCCTGGGTGGCGACAAGCTGATGCGCATGAGCCGCAAACCGGAGATTCTCGGCGATGCGGCGCATCTGGTGTTCATGCAGGATGCGCGTGAGTTCTCAGGCAACTTCCTGATCGACGATACGTTTCTCAACACCGTCGGCGGGGTTAGCGATTTCGACGTCTATAAAGTCGATCCGGCGATGCCGCTGGCACCTGATTTCTTCGTGCCGGAGGAAATCCGGCCGCCGAAAGGTGTGCAGATCGCGCCGCTGTCTATGCTGCGCTGAGCGGAACGCTATCGAAGCACAAGCTACCGGCGGTTTTTCGGCCAGACGCGGCCTGGCGTGACAGCAGGGCGCCCGATCGGCTATGGCTTTTATTCAGAAACCAAAAAATCCAGCGGAAATCGCCCAGGGGCAGGACGAGCATGTCGACACTTCTCATCACGCATCCCAGTTTTCTCGAACACGATACCGGGCCGGGGCACCCCGAACGGCCGGATCGCATGCGGGCCATCGACAAGGTGCTGGCGCACGATTATTTCGCTGATCTGGTGCGCGAGGAGGCGCCGATGCGCGATGACGTCGAGGAGCGCATCGTGCTTGCCCATCCGCAGCGCTATCTCGACATGATCACGGCCGCGCGGCCGGCAAAAGGCGAAGGACGGGTGCATCTGGACGGCGATACGGTGATGTCGCCGGGGAGCTGGGAAGCGGCGCTGAGGGCGGTCGGCGCCGGATTGCGGGCCGTCGATCAGGTGGTGGACAAGGCAACAGGCGTGCGCAATGCGTTCTGCCAGGTGCGTCCCTGCGGACACCACGCGGAGGCCGAGCGGGCGATGGGGTTCTGCCTGTTCGCCAACGTTGCGATTGCGGCCATGTATGCGCGCGAAAAGCATGGCCTTCAGCGCGTCGCTGTTGTCGACTTCGACGTTCACCACGGCAACGGCACGCAGGATATCTTCTGGTCGGACAAGGACCTGTTCTTTGCCTCCACGCACCAGATGCCGCTTTTTCCAGGTACCGGGGCGGTGTCGGAAGCCGGTGTGGGGAATATCTTCAACGCGCCATTGCGTTCGGGTGACGACGGTGAACGGTTCAAGGACGCCTTCGAATCGCGCATCCTGCCCGGGCTGAAGAACTTCAGCCCCGACATGATCCTGATCTCGGCGGGGTTCGATGCCCACGAAGCCGATCCGCTGGCGAGTCTCCGGCTGGTCGAAGCGGATTTCCTGTGGGTGACGGAAACTCTTGTTTCGTATGCCGAAAAGCAGTGCGACGGACGGCTCGTCTCGATGCTCGAAGGCGGCTATGACCTGACCGCGCTGGCGAAGTCCGTCGGCGTTCACGTACGAGCCATGATGGATGCCGGCTGAAAAGCCGCTGCGGGAGGATTGAGGCATGAACGCTAAAGGCGAAGCGGGCACGCACTTGGATATCGAAAAACTCAGTTTCGAAAAAGCGCTTTCGGAGCTAGAGGCGATCGTCGGCAAGCTGGAACGCGGCGATGTCGAGCTGGAGCAGTCGATTGCCATGTACGAGCGCGGGGAGGCTCTCAAAGCTCACTGCAACCGCCTGCTGGCGCAGGCCGAGGCCAAGGTCGAGAAAATCACGACCGACGCGTCGGGACGGCCCATCGGGACAGAACCCCTCGATTCGTGACCTGCCGCCTTGGTTCCGCGCGGGCCCTGCCTGCGGTAATCGCCGCATAAGTCCGCATATGTCGCAGTAATTTCTGGCTTTTGACGCATATGCGATTGCCATCGAGTGATTATAATCGTTGATAGGTCCTGCCCTGCGAGGGCGCCGGTTCCGATATTTGAGCGTGTGACAGGCGGTGATGAGTCAAATCGTGCAACCAACTCCCAAGCCACTCCTCGATCTCGTCAATTCCCCAGCCGATCTCAGAGGGTTGCCGGAAAGCGAACTTGGCACATTCACTGCCGAACTGCGCCAGGAACTGATCGAATCAGTGTCGGTGACGGGCGGGCACCTGGGCGCAGGGCTCGGTGTCGTCGAGCTGACGATCGCGCTGCATTGGGTTTTTGATACACCGAAAGACAAGCTGATCTGGGATGTCGGCCATCAGGCTTATCCGCACAAGATTCTGACGGGACGCCGGGACAAGATGCGAACGCTGCGTCAGCCGGGCGGGCTGTCGGGCTTCACCAAGCGGTCGGAAAGCGAATACGACCCGTTTGGCGCCGGACACTCATCGACATCGATTTCTGCGGGTCTCGGCATGGCGGTTGCCCGGGACCTCAAAGGCGAAAGCAACAACGTCATCGCGGTGATCGGCGATGGTGCGATGTCGGCTGGCATGGCGTATGAGGCCATGAACAACGCCGGCGCGCGCGACGAACGCCTGATCGTGATCCTGAACGACAACGACATGTCGATCGCGCCGCCGACAGGAGCGCTGTCGGCCTATCTGGCGCGGATGACGTCGAGCGGCACCTACCTCTACGTTCGCGACATTGCCAAGCAGCTTGCCAAGCGCCTGCCGAAGACCTGGGAACGGCGCGCGGCGCGGGTCGAAGAATACACCCGCCATCTGTGGCAGGGCGGGGCGTGGTTCGAAGAACTGGGCTTCTACTACATCGGGCCGATCGACGGCCACGACTACAGCCAGCTTCTGCCGGTTCTGAAGAACGTCCGCGACGCCAAGCAGGGGCCGATCCTGGTGCATGTCGTTACCCGCAAGGGCAAGGGTTACGGGCCGGCGGAAGAATCGGACGACAAGTATCACGGCGTCGCGAAGTTCAACGTCGTAACGGGTGCGCAGGTGAAGGCCAAGGCGAATGCGCCGAGCTATACGACGGTGTTCGGCCAAAGCCTGATCGAGGAGGCGCGCGACGACGAGAAAATCGTCGCGATCACGGCTGCGATGCCGGGCGGAACGGGCGTCGATCTGTTCGGCGAGGTGTTTCCGGAACGGACCTTCGACGTCGGCATCGCCGAGCAGCATGCGGTGACATTCGCGGCGGGGCTCGCCTGCGAAGGCATCAAGCCGTTCTGTGCGATCTATTCGACGTTCCTGCAGCGCGCCTACGATCAGGTGGTGCATGACGTGGCAATCCAGAAGCTGCCGGTGCGCTTCCCGATCGACCGGGCCGGACTGGTCGGGGCGGATGGCGCGACGCATGCGGGGGCTTTCGATATCGCCTACCTTGGATGCCTGCCGAACTTCGTCGTCATGGCGGCCGCCGACGAGGCGGAGCTGAAACACATGGTGGCGACAGCCGCGCACTACGACGAGGGCCCGATCGCTTTCCGGTATCCGCGCGGAGAAGGCGTCGGCGTCGATCTGCCCGAACGCGGCAGGCCGCTTGAGATCGGCAAGGGACGGATCGTTCGCGAGGGTACCTCGGTAGCGCTTCTGTCGTTCGGGACGAGGCTGTCTGAGTGCCTGAAGGCGGCCGACGAACTGGCAACTTACGGGTTGTCGGCGACCGTCGCCGATGCCCGGTTTGCCAAGCCGCTGGATAAGGAACTCGTCACGCAACTGGCGCGGAATCATGAAGTGCTGGTGACCGTCGAAGAAGGTTCGGTCGGCGGGTTCGCCTCATATGTGCTGCAGCATCTGGCGGAGACGGGCGCGCTCGATCACGGTTTGAAGGTGCGCCCGATGGTGCTGCCGGACAAGTACCTGGATCACGGCAAGCCGGAAGCCATGTATGAGGCTGCGGGCCTGGGGGCAGGTGGCATCGTTGCAACTGTCTTCGCGGCGCTTGGGCGCGAGGCGGATGCCACGCTTATCGGCGGGGACCGGGCCTGAGTTGAGCGTGCGAGGCTGCGAACGTCGGCATCGTTTACGCAATTGGAAAAGCGCCTGAGGTTCAACCCCAGGCGCTTTTTTTTCGGGTCGAGGCCGTCACAAGCGCTTCGCCTGCAATGAGGCGAGCCGCGATTGGCAGGAGCGATTATTTCTTGACGAGATCAGGATAGCGCTTGGCGCACTTCTTGTGCACGAACTCGTTGATTTCCTCGATCATTTCGCCGTGGAACAGGCCGAGGTTCTTTTCGATCCAGTCGGCACCGGTAATTACGGCCTTGATCACGGCGGGGGCTTCGACCTTGGTGATGTTGAGCTGTGCCTTGGTCGCCTTGCCGTCCTTGAACGTGACCTTGGGGGCAAGTTCCACGTCGATTTTGGTGACGTTACGTTCCTCGCCCTGCTCGATCTCGCACTGGACCTTGTGAGAGGACATTTCGAGCTTGTGTTCGGGTTTTGAAAGCGAGGACACGACGTTCTCGCGCTTGGCGGCCAGGTCAAGTGTGCATCGGGCGTCGCCGAAGCCCCAGCTCAGGCCCGACTTGGAGCTTGCGCCCTTCTCGATGTTGGCCTGGGACCAGGTTTTCGAAATGGCGCAGGCCAGATCCTCGCCGACTGCATCCATGGAAAGAATCATGGCGCACAGTGCCTTCTCGCAGGTCTTGAGATCCTGTTCTTCGCTAGGTCTTTCGTCGAGAGCCATGGCAGGGGCCGCAAAGAGGCCAAGGCTCAATACTGCCGCGCCCAGGAAGGTGCTGGCAAACCGACTGCGAACACAAAAGTTCGGCATGTTTCAATTTTCCCCGTTCTCAAAGATGTGTGGCATTGCGCGCCGGCCGCGGGGGCAATTGCCCGCGTTTTTTTCCCGGTCGTGGACCTCAGGGAAATTGCCAGCGGCGGCCGCTCGCTTGAGACAACAATCGGACCGCAATGAGGCAGTTGGCGGTCAATTTCCGACTGTGCAGAAGTTTGGCGCGTGCGGGTTGTTTGCCGATCACACAGATGGGAAACCAAGGGGAGTTCTACTGGCTCGCTTGAGCCTTGTCGTCACCGGCGGCGGCAGGCGGATTGGTTTGCTCTGCGGCAGGTTTGGATTTCTTCGCCGCAGCCTTGAGGCGCATTGCGCGCTTCTTCGCTACCCTGGCTGCGCGTGCCTTGCGGCGCTTTTCGATCGCCTCCTTGCGGCGCTGCTTCACCATGGCTTTCGCGCCGTAGCGCCGCTCGCATTTGTGATGAACGAATTTGTTGATCTGCTTGATCATTTCGGAATGGAAGATGCCAATCGAATCTTCCAGTTTGGCGGTCGTCCAGACGAACGATGACAACGGTTCGGGACCATCGATGTCCTGGAGCTTGATCCAGACTTTTTTCGCCCGACCGCCCTCGAATTTCAGCTTCGGGGCAAGCCGCGCGGTGAGCGGTTTTTTTCCTTCGGAAGTTTCCACGGTGCAGGCGACGTTATGCGGGCGAATCGAGAATTCATGCTTGTCGGCGGTCAGCGCCTGCAGGATGTCCTTGCGGTCGACTTTCAGATCGACGGAGCACTGGGTATCGCCGAATCCCCACGACATCGATTTCGTTTTGGCGCCTTTGTTGATGTCGTCGCCGACCCAGGTCTTGCCAAGGTCGCAGCGCAGCAGCCCGTCGGCCGGAGACTTGTCGAGGATCTGACGACAGAGCTTTTCTTCGCATGAGGAGAGGCGTTCGGCTTCGCCTTCGGCCGGTTCGAGGGCCAGGGCCGGGAATGTGGCGATCAGCCCACCGACGACGGCCAGCAGCAATATGGCGCGATACAGGGCGCCCAGCAGAGCAGCTGGCAATGGACTGGCTAAGCGCAGATTTTTCATCGGTGCAGGGCCCTTTCCCCTCGGGTTTCAGCGCTTTAGAAGCGAAGGTGGGCGGAACTCCGTCAGAATTGCGGCGACCAGTTGTCTTGACATTCGCAGAGGCTTCCACTCTTTTGGCCGATAAGCAGCGCTGGGAGGGGAGTATCCCGCATTCCGGCAGCAGTGAAAACGAAACATCTGGTCTTCTAGGGGAGAACTTGCGAAATGGGTCTCGATCTGTCGGGCGGTCACAAGGATATGGACTATGACGAGCACCGCCGTACCTACAAGGGGTTTCTGATCGGGACGCAGGTCCTGATCGCTTTTGTTGCGGTTCTGCTGATCGGGATGGCGCTGTTCCTCGTTTAGGGTCGCTCGCTAAACTCCGATCACCGCTGTCGAGACGATGGCGCGCGGCTTGAGACAACTGGATTGCGCGCCGCATTATAAAAAGGGCCTATATCTACTTTTGGGCCCCTTTTGTTTTCGTCACCGTCCTGCATATTAATGTCATCTGGCCGCCGTCCGGCAGGCTGACAATCGGAAAAATTCATGGTCACGATCGCTGTCACGGCGGAAGCCGAAAACGAGCCGCGGGTTGCTGTGTCTCCGGACACCGTCAAGAAGCTTGTCGCAGCCGGCTGCAAAGTGCGCATCGAATCGGGTGCTGGCGTACGCTCTCAGTTCTTCGATGACGCGTATGCCGCGCAGGGGGCCGAGATCGCCCCGACCGCCGCCGATGCGCTGAAAGGCGCGGATGTGTTGTTGCGGGTGCGCCGACCGTCGAACGAGGACGTCGCGGCACTGGCACCTGGTGGCGTCGTTGCCGCCATGCTGGACCCATTCGGCGACCGCGCAGAACTGGAGGCCTTGGCGGCCACCAAGGCGACGCTGTTCGCGATGGAATACATGCCGCGCACGACGCGGGCGCAGTCGATGGACGTGTTGTCAAGTCAGGCCAACCTTGCCGGCTACAAGGCGGTGGTCGATGCCGCCTCCGTATTCGGTGCTGCAATCCCGATGATGATGACGCCTGCGGGCACGGTTCCCGCCGCAAAGGCTTTCATCATGGGCGTCGGTGTTGCCGGTCTGCAGGCGATCGCGACGGCGCGCCGGCTCGGGGCCATCGTGACCGCGACCGACGTTCGTCCGGCAACCAAGGAGCAGGTCCAGTCGCTTGGCGCGAAGTTCATCGCGGTCGAGGACGAGGAATTCAAGCAGGCGCAAACGTCCGGCGGCTACGCCAAGGAAATGTCGGCCGACTACAAGGCCAAGCAGGCCGAACTGATCGCCAACCACCTCAAGGCGCAGGACATCGTCATTACCACGGCACTGATCCCCGGGCGCCCGGCTCCGAGGCTGATTACCGCGGACATGGTGCGCTCGATGAAGCCAGGTGCGGTGATCGTCGACCTTGCAGCCGAGCGCGGCGGCAACTGCGAACTGACAAAGCCCGGTGAAACGATCACGACGGACAATGGCGTCAAGATCGTCGGCACGTTGAATTATGCCGGCACGGTGCCGGTCAATGCTTCTAACCTTTATGCGCGCAACCTGCTCTCCTTCATCGATCTGATGATCGACAAGAAGGACGGCAAGCTGGCGATCAACTGGGACGATGACATCATTCAAGGCACGCTCGTTGGAAAGGACGGGGCACTCGTGCACCCGAACCTGACGTCGAAGGCAGCCTGAGGAGAACGGCCGTGAATTGCAATTCGATCTGCAAAGGATTTGGCGCGGCGATTGCCGCCAGCCTGTGCGCAGCGACGCCGGCGTTTGCAGCCGGCGGCGGAGACGTCGATCCGTGGGTCTATCAGATCATGGTGTTCGTGATCGCGATCTTTGTTGGCTACTACGTGGTCTGGAGCGTCACACCGGCACTGCATACGCCGCTGATGTCGGTGACGAACGCGGTTTCCTCGGTGATCGTCGTGGGTGCGCTTCTGGCGGTCGGGATCGCAGGGGTCGCCAGCGACGGCAGTTTTGCCGCCAAGGTGTTCGGGTTCCTGGCGCTCATCATGGCTTCGGTCAACATCTTCGGAGGCTTCCTGGTCACCAGCCGGATGCTCGCAATGTACAAGAAAAAGGAGCCGAAGAAGAGCTGAGGAGCGTCTCGGCGCCTCGTTCTTCATCCGGCATCCGCGTCACCGCCTTTGGGGGCAATCGAAATATGTACGACCTCATTCCGCCCAACCTCGTCGCGATCCTCTATCTGGTTTCGGGCGTCCTTTTCATCCTGACCCTGCGTGGCCTGTCGCACCCGGAGACGTCGCGGCAAGGCAACATGTACGGTATGCTCGGCATGACGCTTGCCGTCGTCGTAACGCTGACGCAGTTGCCGGGGCTCGGCGACTGGACGACGTGGCTTTTGATTCTCGCGGGGCTCGGCATCGGTGGCGGCATCGGCGCCAAGATCGCACGCGACATCCCGATGACGTCGATGCCGGAACTGGTCGCCGCATTCCACTCGCTGGTGGGCATGGCCGCCGTATTCGTCGCTGCGGCCGCGCTCTATGCGCCTGAAGCCTTCCATATCGGCACGCCGGGGAACATCAAAGGTGCCAGCCTTCTGGAAATGTCGCTGGGCGCCGCAATCGGGGCGATCACGTTCACCGGCTCGGTCATCGCGTTTGCCAAGCTTTCGGGAAGGATGTCGGGCGCGCCGATCATCCTGCCGATGCGCCACGTCATCAATCTCGGGCTGCTCGCGGGGATTGTCGTACTGATCGCGATGTTCATGCAGTCGGGCGGTTCGACGAGCTATTTCTGGGTGATCACGGCGCTGGCGCTGCTGTTCGGCGTGTTGATCATCATTCCGATCGGGGGCGCGGACATGCCGGTCGTGGTGTCGATGCTCAACTCGTATTCGGGCTGGGCTGCCGCCGGCATCGGTTTCACGCTCGGGAACATCGCGCTCATCATCACCGGCGCACTGGTCGGCTCGTCGGGTGCGATCCTGTCCTACATCATGTGCAAGGGCATGAACCGCTCATTCATCTCGGTGATTGCCGGTGGATTCGGCGGGGAGACGGCGGGACCTTCGGGCGATGGCGAGCAGAAGCCGGTCAAGCTCGGTGGTGCCGAAGACGCCGCCTACATTCTGAAAAACGCGCAGAAGGTCATCATCGTGCCGGGCTACGGAATGGCGGTGGCGCAGGCACAGCACGCGTTGCGCGAGATGGCCGATTCGCTCAAAGAAGCCGGCGTTGAAGTCTCTTATGCGATTCACCCGGTCGCCGGGCGTATGCCAGGTCACATGAACGTGCTGCTGGCCGAAGCCAACGTGCCCTATGATGAAGTGTTCGAACTCGAAGACATCAACTCGCAATTCTCCCAGACCGATGCGGTCTACGTGATCGGGGCCAATGACGTCGTCAATCCTGCCGCCGAGGACGATAAGACGTCGCCGATCTACGGCATGCCGGTTCTGCAGGTGTGGAAGGCTGGTACGGTGCTCTTCAACAAGCGCTCGCTTGCCTCGGGTTACGCGGGGATCGACAACCCCGTATTCTATCGCGACAACACGGTGATGGTGCTCGGCGACGCGAAGAAGATGACCGAGGAAATCGCCAAGTCGATCGGGGATTAGGCGAACGGCAAACCCGTTCAATTGCTCAGCTCCGGAAAATCCAAGGCTTCGCCGTGCAACCCGCCAGGTTCATTGCGAAGCCTTTTTTATGCAGATTTGTCCAGGTTCATTGCGGCGGCGAATTTTTGATGCGCGGAGTATGTGCCAATGATGCGTTGGGTTCGTTTCGGGCTTGCCGGGCTGGTGGCGGTTTACGCGCTTGTTCTTGCCGGCATGTACAGTCTGCAGCGCGATTTCATCTTCGATGCGCGCGATACCGGCGGCAGGCTTTTCGAGGCGGGAACACTTGCCATCGAGGGGTCGAGTCGTGTTGCCATCGAGACAGCTGATGGGGAGACTCTGGCGGGCTGGTATCTGCCGCCGAAACAAAAAGACGGCAACGTCTTCTTGTTCTTCCACGGCAAGGGCGGTGGGCTGGAGCGTAAGAAATGGCGGTGGCAGCGGATCGCGGAACACGGCAAAGGTGTGCTCGCTTTCTCTTACCGCGGCTTTCCGGGTTCGACGGGATCGCCAAGCGAAGAAGGCTTGTTCGAGGATGCGCGGGCGGCTTTCAACTGGCTTTCCGCGCGGCACTCCAAGGACAGGATCGTGCTGCACGGCCTATCGCTTGGAACGGGAGTTGCGGCCAAACTCGCTACCGAAGTGGAAGCGCGCGCACTGATTATCGAAGCGGGCTATGCGGCACTCGTCGATGTGGCCGGGGCCCGGCATCCCTATTTCCCGGTGTCGCTACTGTTGTGGGATCAGTTCCGCACGCGGGATTTCATCGGCCGGATCAAGTGCCCGGTGATGATCGCGCACGGCGACAAGGACACCGTGATTCCCTTCGAACACGCCGAGGAACTTTACGCATTGGCGCCCGAGCCGAAGGTATTCGTGGTGATTCCGGGAGGCGATCACAATACCCTGGTGCGCGACGGCATCTATCAGCACATATGGAAATTCATCGAAAAACCAGATGCTTATAAAGCGGCAGGGGCTGGGTGAAGCAACCGGTTCCGGACCGGCTCACGAAAATGTCACGACCGAGGGGTGCGGCCAACTCCTCAGATAGTCTTTGCGGGGCGTCGTCGTCATGTATCATGACCCTTGGCCAACAGCGCACAAAGGAGCTTTCCTTGGTCCGCCTGCTGAGGATTATTATTGTTCTCATCGGATTTCCGCTACTTCTACCCTTCCAGGCAGAGGCGGCGGGAAGCGGGTTTCGCGTGGCTGGCAGGCCGATGAGCTGCACGGATTTTCGCGGCCGGTCCGTGTTGGCGCTCAATGTGTCCGATCTGGGCGACGTCGGACGGGCCTGGGTGGTCAATACGGTGCCCTACATTCTGGTCGATCCGGAGGTTATGCGGCGGCTGCCGGCGGATCTGCAGATTTTCTTCTACGTCCACGAGTGCGCCCACCACGCCCTTGGTCACTGGTACAATCCTTCTCCGGAGAGCGAGAAGGAGGCGGACTGCTGGGCGATCCGCTATGGGCGCCAAGAGGGGATTTTCATGCGGCAGACTGTGGTTGATTTCGCGCCGTGGCTGGCCAACAGCAAGGGGTCGGCATTCGGGCACCTTCCAGGGCGTGAGCGGGTCGAGCATATGTTGAGCTGCTTTGATACGGCCGTCGAGACTGCGCAGCAGTGACGGGGCCCGGCGCAAGTCCGTGGGTTCATGCAAACGTCGAAACGTTCGGATCGGCCTCGCGCCGGCCTCGGTCTCAACTCGAGGTGTGTCCCGCAGGGTCTCGGTTTACTCTTATCGCTGCTGGAACCGCCATTGAATTTGCGCATTTGCCTGTGGCAGGTAGAGTTGGCCTGCTTGACAAATTATCGATCGGTACGGACGGCTTTGATGGTTTTTCTGGGTAGTCTTGTCGCGCTGGGCTGCGCGATAGCGCTGATTATCATTCTGGGAGCGCCGCACCTGGAACGCGCGCTGATGTATTCGCCCGATCCGACCTATACGAAGCCCGCAGAGGCCGGCCTGATCGGGGTGGAAGAAGAAACCATCGTCACGCACGATGGGGAAAAGCTCATCGTCTGGTATTCGCCTCCAGCGCCGGGTCAGCCGACGCTGCTCTACATCCACGGCAATGCCGGATCGCTCGCGGACCGGGCGGAGCGGATTGCCGCCTACCAGCAGTTCGGCCGCGGTATGTGCGTGATGAGTTATCGCGGCTATTCGGGTTCGACGGGAAAGCCATCGGAGCGCGCCAACGTCTTGGATGCGGTAAAGACTTATGACGGTCTTATCGCCAAGGGGCTGCAACCGGAAGATATCATCGCCTACGGCGAGTCGATCGGCTCGGGGATTGCTGTCCAGCTTGCCCGGCAGCGGCCTGTTGCGGGTATCATTCTCGATGCGCCCTACACCTCGATCGTCGACGTGGCGGAACTGTGTTATCCCTACCTGCCAGCGCGCCAGATGATGCGGGATCGCTATGAGACGCTTGAGCACCTGCAATACGTCGATGCGCCGATGCTGGTCGTCCACGGAGAGGCGGATCGTGTGATCCCGGTCGAGATGGGCCGGAAGGTCGCCGCGCAAGCCCCGGGTGTCGCGGAGATCGTCACATTCCCCGAAGCGGGGCACTCCGATCACTACAGCCATGGATCGTTCGAGGCGATCAATTCGTGGATCGATCGGCTTCGCGAGGGCCGCGCCAAACCCGTTGCGGTGGCCTGATGCCCCGGTGCCGCCACCACAGCAGGGGCGGAAACAGCATTTTCCAAGAAAAAGGCCGGCGCATGCAGATGGCCGGCCTCCTTAAGATCGTTGCAGTCCGAGACGGCTGATGCGCGGGCGGGAGGCTTAGCGCCCGCCGACCCGGGGCTTCACCTTCATGGGAAGCAGACCCTCGCGCTGCAGGCGCTTGCGAGCCAGCTTGCGGGCGCGGCGGATGGCTTCCGCCTTCTCGCGGGCGCGCTTCTCGGAGGGCTTTTCGTAATAATTCCGGAGCTTCATCTCACGGAATATGCCCTCGCGCTGCATCTTCTTCTTGAGCGCCTTGAGAGCCTGATCGACGTTATTATCGCGAACGAGAACCTGCACGCGTATCCCTATCCTTTTGTCTGAGCGGCTGAAAAGCCAGCTGGTTTCGGTTTGTCGCTACGAGTCGCTGGGCGGGCGCAAGGCCCGTCGCACAGCGGCCAATCATTTACGGATTGCGCGGTGGATACCACGGTTCCGCCGGTATTGTCCACACTCCCCCGATATTCGGTGCGTTTCCAGGTGTGGCTATCCTGCAATCTTCGAACTCAGAGCCTGCAAACGCGTGATATGGCCCATTTTCCGGCCCGGACGGGCTTCGTTCTTGCCGTAGAGGTGCAGGCAGGCGCCCGGTTCGCCGGCAAGTGTCAACCAATCGTTAACGTCGGAGCCGATGAGATTGGTCATCACCGCGTCTGAATGCCGGGCGGTTGCGGCAATCGGCCATCCGGCGACGGCGCGGATGTGGTTCTCGAACTGGCAGACGGCGCAGGCGTCAAGCGTCCAGTGTCCGGAATTGTGAACCCGCGGGGCGAACTCGTTGACCACCAGCGGCCGTTCGGCGTTTTTTCCGGCATAAAACATCTCGACGGCGATGAGGCCGACGTAATCGAGAGCGTCGGCAATCCTGGCGGCGGCTTCCTGGGCGCGTGCGGCTAGGGCCTCCGAGAGCGGGCCGGGGACCGCCGAAGTCGCAAGGATGCCGTCGACGTGGGTGTTGAGCGGGATGTCGTAGCTTGCCGTAGCGCCGTCGATGCCCCTTGCCAGCAGGACCGAGATTTCACAGTCGAACCTGACGTGGCCTTCAAGGATTGCAGGGGCGTTGCCGATGGCTTCGAGGGCGCGTCCGGCATCGGCAGGCGTGGCGATGCGGGCCTGGCCCTTGCCGTCATAGCCCAGACGGCGGGTCTTCAGGATCGCGGGGGTTCCAATAGCGTCGATCGCCGACGCCAGGCTCGCGGTGTCGTCGACCGGGTAAAACGGCGCGACGGCGAGGCCAAGGCTTTCCAGAAAGCGCTTTTCGGCAAGGCGGTCCTGGGCGGCTTCCAGGGCGCGCGCGTTGGGTCGTACCGGTTTTTTCGATGCGGCGGCGGCAGCGGCGGCTAGGGGGACGTTCTCGAATTCGTAGGTGACCACGTCGACCTTTGCGGCCCAGGCTGCGACCGCTTCAGAATCGTCGTACGCGCCGAGTGTGTGGGCGACGCAGACATCGAATGCGGGACCGGAAGTGTCGGAATAAATATGGACGTTGAAGCCAAGACGGGCTGCGGCGATCGCCAGCATTCGCCCAAGCTGGCCGCCGCCAAGGATACCAATCGTCGATCCGGGGGGAAGCGCGCTCATGGGGCGATCAGGTGTTTTCGTCGGAGGGTTGCAGCGCCACGGCGTCGGTCTGACGCTGGCGCCAATCCGAGATCCGCGTTGCAAGTGCGGGATCCTCGATCGCGAGAATCTGGGCGGCAAGCAGACCCGCATTGCTGGCGCCGGGGTTGCCGATGGCAAGCGTGCCGACGGGGACGCCACAGGGCATCTGCACAATGGAATACAGACTGTCGAGGCCGTTGAGGGCTTTCGACTCGATCGGTACGCCGAGGACCGGGAGGATCGTCATCGAGGCGGTCATGCCAGGAAGGTGGGCAGCGCCACCGGCTCCGGCGATCAGCACCTTGAGGCCGCGCCCGGCTGCGGACTTGGAATAGTCGCAAAGGCGGTCGGGAGTGCGATGGGCACTGACGATCCGGACTTCGTAAGGCACTTGGAGTTCGTCGAGAATGGTGGCGGCGCGCTGCATGGTCGGCCAGTCGGACTGGCTACCCATGATGATGCCGACGACGGCATTCTTTGCGGCGCTCTGGCTCATTCAAAATCCAACTTGTCAGTCTCTGTGCGAGGACATCGTGCCTTCGCGATAGTGGTTTTCTGATGCCGGAATAGCTGTTTCTAGCGCCTTCGGATCGGCGGCGATTCCGGTTCGTGAATTCAGGAAAGCGGCGCTTTTAGCCGACGCGGCGGGCCGTTGCAACCAAGAACTACCGGCTTTTTCGGGGATGGCGGCTGGCACGGGGATATTTTCTGGGAACGAGGCGGTGTTTTTCGCATCTGCGAAGGAAACTCGAGCGCGTATCGGGCGGGCCGCCGAACCTGGGAGGTCTTGCTGGATCGCCGGCCGGGTCGTATTGTTTTGCAACCGGAGACACTGTCTTTCGGTGCAACTTGGGGTGGGCGGTTCACCGATGCAGTGCTCGCATTTCAAGAGGTGCTGCCATGCTTGTAGCCGACATTCTGAAAACCAAAGGTCATCGGGTTCAGTCGGTAACTTCGAAGACCCCGATCAGTGAATTGGCCGTCCGGCTCAAGGCTGAGAAGGTCGGGGCGATGATCGTCTCGGACAACGGCAAGTCTCTCGATGGCATCATTTCCGAGCGGGATATCGTCGGCGCGATGTCCGATCATGGTGAGGGAGTGTTTGGCCTCAGGGTCGGGCAGGTCTGCACCAAGGCGGTGCATACGTGTTCGCGCAGCTCTACGGTCAGCGATGTCGCGCGGATGATGACGACCAGGCGTGTGCGCCACGTTCCGGTTGTCGATGGCGGCAGCATCGTGGGTATCGTCAGCATCGGTGACGTGCTGAAGCATCGCCTCGATGAAATGCAGCTCGAAGCCAATGTGCTGCGCGACGTGGCGATTGCCGTCAGGTGACCGATCGGTTGCCGGTGGGCCGGTCAGTTCCCATCCGCTGTGGCGGCGGGGATCAGGGATTTGACGGTCGAAAGCGTGTCAGCCTCCGCGATCTCTCCCACTTCAATGTAGTATCCGGTATTTGCTCTGCGGACCGATTTCAAGCGCAGTGATCCTGCCGATAGCGGGGCTCCGAAGGGCAAACGCACCGTCAAGAGCCTCTTCATACTGCGCCTCGGACTGTTGCGGAAGGGCGTCCTCACGCAAGTCCGACTTTCCGGGGCCGGATTTCAATAGCCCTTGGCCGCAAGGCCATTCAAGCGATGATGTCCGGGGTCAGCTTGTCCTCGATCGCGTAGATGCGATCCTTAAGGGAAAGTTTTTCCTTTTTGAGACGCTTGATTGCGAGTTGATCGGCACCGCCGGAAATTTCCAATCCGGCGATCTCCTCATCGAGTGTGCGATGCTGCTGTTGCAGCGCCACCAGTTCGTCGCGCAGACTTTGCTCTTCGGTGCGGTCCATCGTCGAGTTGTTCGCCCTCATCCCATGAAGGCGCAACTATCTTACTGTTCGACGCTTTTCGCAAGGATTGCCTGCCAGCAAGGCGAACCGGCCGATATGATGAATGATGAAAAATAGATATACAACCCGCCGACGCGCTTGAGGGCTTGTGAACTGCTTTTGACGATCATGTTAAAATGTGAGTGGCGGACCAATAGACAATGGCCAAATCATCTGTCACGCTCCGTTGTGTCATGAAACAGCGAATGGAGGAGCACGGATGTCGCTTGAAGGTCATCTTGCAGAACTCACTGAAAAACACCGCATTCTTGACGAGCGAATCAATACAGAGGCTGCGAGGCCGGGGTCCGACGACGCTACGCTGCGCCGGATGAAGCAAGAGAAACTCAAGCTCAAGGAAGAAATCGAGCGACTCAAACACGAAACGCGCCATTAGCGCTTAGGAGTGCAAGCTGGGGCGATCGATCATATTCCGATCGCCTCTCTCGTTCGCGGAATTGTAAAGTCAATTTTCTATTGGGTGCCGGGCGAATAGCTGCTGAACCCAATGTCGGCCTGCATGGGTTGCACGCCGCAGCTGGAAGTCTAGTGTTCCGGCTCAAACATTTGATTCCCGGGTGGAGGTCGTCAAATGTATGTGAATCCAGAACACAATCAAAAGGTTGCCTGGTGTTCCGGGCTGACATTCAGGTTCCCGGCAGGGAACCATATGTCAGAGTCGGA